>CAVRNM010000224.1:0-28556 GCA_963722225.1 uncultured Verrucomicrobiae bacterium | reverse complement strand
GGGCACGTTCTCAAGCGCCTCTCCGACCGTCTTCACCGGAAGCAGCCGGCCGCGCTTCGTGGCGTTGAAATCATAGGCGCTGCGAAAGATGCGATTCTGAGTCGTCGCCGGGCTTTCATCCTCGGGGATTTGGAGCACCCAGCCGACAAAATCGTCCTTGGGCAGCCGGTGCTCGGGATCCGACACAAGGATCACCCATTGTTTCTTCAGCGGCGGAGGTTTGTTTTCCTCGCCGGGATCGGGCTGCGCCACTTGCTGGATCTGCTCGATGATGCGCCGCAGCAGCGCGGGCTCGATTTTGTTCTTCTGCAGGATTTCCGCGACTTTGTTGATATCGATCTTGGCCATGGGTGAAAGGTCGGTCGGGAACAGACTGCGGGTCAGACCCGCGTCGTGTCGAGCGAACACGTTTCGAAAGCCCCCTCGCGGTTGGGGCGGGCGATGACCCCCGGGAAGGGTTCGAGGGCGTAGCGGCGCGCCGGATCGGTGAGGAGGTGCCGGTCGCACACGGCGAACAGCTCGGCCTCGGTCTGGGCCCGCCGCATGTCATGCAGGAAGGCGCCGCCGGCATCGACGCTCTGCCCGACAAAATTGAGGTATTTCTTCATCCGGGCCACCTGAATGCGTTCCGGGCCGGCGGGGGCGGCGGTGGCGCCGTAGAGATGGGCGATGTACTCCCGGACATCCGCGAAGGTCGGCTGGAAAACCTCCGGCGCGCCCGCGCCCGGCCGGGCGAAATATTCCCGGCATTGGCGAAAGATCCAGGGATTGCGGATCGCATGCCGGCCCAGCATGACGCCGGCGACGCGGGTCTGGGCCACGATGACCGCGGCGCGATCGGCCGAGGTGATGTTGCCGTTCGCCAGAACGGGGCACCGGACCTGCTGGACGGCGCGGGCGATGAGATCGTAATGCACTTCGCCGCGATACATTTCCTTCACCGTGCGGCCGTGGACGGTCAGCAGGTCAATCCCATGCCGGTTGATGAGTTCCAGAATCCGGTCGAAGTTGCCGGCATCGTCAAAGCCCACCCGCATCTTGACCGTGAGAAGCCCGGGCACGGCGGCGCGGAGCGCGCCCAGAATCTCGTCAATCCGGGCGGGTTCGCGGAGCAGCCCGCCACCCACATGCTTGCGATAAACCTTGGGCGCGGGGCAGCCGAGATTGAGGTCGATGCCGGCCTGCGGATAGGCGAGCAGTTCGCGCACGGTACGGAGGAGATCGGGCACGCTCTCGCCGATGAGCTGGGCGAAAACCGGCCGGCCCGTGGCGTTCTCGGTGAGGGAACGCAGGATGTGTTTCTCCGGCCGCGACTGCGCATGCACCCGGAAGAACTCCGTGAAGAAGTAGTCGGGCGGCCCGTAGCGGGCGATGACCTGCATGAACGCGAGATCAGTCACGTCCTGCATCGGCGCCAGCGCCGTCAACGGCATGCCCGGCGCGAGGGGCGCAGGCAGACCCCGCGGTTTGGCCGGCGGGGCGGGCGGGCGGGGTGGATCGGTGCCGGATGGCATGGCCGTTGAAAGTGAGCGTTCGGGCGAAGTGGCGGCGGTCTGGGTTGCCGTTATTCCAGTGTCAGGTAGCCTCCGGACCGGCCCCACCCGCCGCCGCGGTTCTGCGCCGGCCGGCCTTGATTCTCTCCGTCCGGAAACCCGGTCAGGACTTCTCGTCCTCCTCGTCGTCGTCCTCTTCCTCCCCCTCGACCTCCTCGCTCTGCTGCTTGAGGACGCGCTCCAGAATCTCGGTCATATCCTCGACCGTGTTGAATACCTTGAGCGCCACGAAGACCGGCTTTTTCTGCTGGAGGGCGAGCACGATGGAATCACTCGGGCGGGCGTCGACCTCAATGATCTTGTGCCCCAGCTCGTTTTGCATGTGGAGAATAATGCGGGCAAAAAAGGTGCCCTCGCTGACGTCATTGATGACGATTCGCTCCAGGGAAATGTCGAGCCCGAGGAAGATGCTGCAGATTAGGTCGTGCGTCAGCGGCCGCTCCTTCTTGACGCCGTTCAGGGTCATGGAGATGGCGTTCCCGACGCTATGATCGACATAGATTACAAAGGTCTTGGTTTCATTGCCGAGAAAAACGGCGCAGCCATTCGCGGTCGGCATGACCCCTTTGATGGCAACCTCAATGACCTCGTTCTGCATGGCCGGAATGTGCGAAAAACCGCGGGAAAGCGCAAGCCGGCAGGCTGCTAGGCAAAACCCAAGAGATGAATGCCCCAGGTTTTCGCCTGGGCCAGAACCGCCGGGCGGTCGAGGATGATGACTTTGCCGGCCTCGAGGGCCGCGGCCGCAATCCCGGCGTCGCGCATCGTCTCCAAGGTTCGCCGGCCGAAGACCGGTACATCAAACCGGTAGTCCTGGTTGATCTTGACCGTCTTCACAAACAGGGCATCCGTGGTTTTGAAGGAGCCGGCGCGACGCAACATGTCATCAGTGCCCTCGAAGGCCTCGATGGCGAGAGCGGTGCCTTTGCGGACCACGACGCCCTGGCCGATGTCAAGCCGGGCGACCTCGCGAGCGAGATGGATGCCGTGGTCGACGTAGCCGCGCTCGATCGGAAACCGGCCGCCGGTCATGACGCCGGGGGCGGCGAGCTGATCGTCGAGGAAGGCCCGCGCGTCGAGCAGGCTGACGCCGAGTCTCTCGATTTCCGCTGCGATGGCGCCGAAGATGGTCTCGGCGTTCCGTCGTTTGAGGGAAAGCAGGATGCGGGTCGCCTTGAGATCGGGGTGAAGGCCCTTGAACAGGCGGCGCGGGGTGATCTGGCCGGCCATGTACGCATAACCGGCGCCGAAATTTTCCAAGGCCCGGAGCATCTTGCCCAGCTGGCCGACGAGCAGGATCCGGCGTTCCGCCTCCGGAAAGCTCTTGACGAGCTCCGGCTGGGTTTCCTCGTCGAACGCGATCAATCGCACCGGTATGCCGGCGCGGCGCAACGCCGCCGCCACCAGACTGGGATAGAGCCCCTGGCCGGCGATCAACGCGACGGGTTTCTGCGGGTCAAAGGCAGCCGGAAGAAAGGAGGAAAGCACGCGAAAGGATGCAGCAGGTGGTCAGAGGAATGAAGCCGGAAATTGCAGCGCGCCGGGCGCCGCTCGTCGTTTTTCATTTCGGCCGCGTCACGGGCCGGCCGATCGAAGATTGTCACGCCAAAACAAGCGGCCCTGGGAGGGCGCTCGGCCGGTGGTCAGGTTTGGGTGCCGTAGTATTTCTTGTAGCTGCGGTAGTAGCGGTAATTCGTGTAGTATTCGATGCGGCGCGGCGACAGGCCGTTCAACACGATCCCCAGGAAGTCGTTTCTCCCTTCGCGCAGCGTCCGCACGAACTGCCGGATATGTTTGCGCGTGGCCCGGTTGAACCGGCAGACGTAGATGATCTCGTCCGCGCGTTCTGCGATGAGCAGGCTGTCGGTGACCGCGCCGATCGGCGGTGAGTCGATCACGATCAGTTCAAAGCGCTTCTTCAACTGCTCGAGCAGCTGGCCGAAGAGGGACTGGTCCAGGAATTCCGTCGGGCTCTTGGAGCGTCCGCCGGAGCGCAACAGCCAGAGATTGTCGGTGATTTTGACCAGGCCAAGCTGCGGATTGGCGAACAGGTCGCCCGTGAGGTCCGCCCCGGCCTCGACCCAGGCCAGGATGCCGGCGTCGTTCGGCTGCTGGAAGTGCCGGTGCAGCATCGGCCGGCGCATGTCGCAGTCGATCAACAGCGTGGCCCGGCTGTGCCGCGCAAAGGCGCCGGCAAGATTGCAGGAAACCAGCGTCTTGCCTTCTCCCGGGATGGTGCTGGTGACGAGGATGGTCTTGGGATAGTCGAGCTTTGACTGGACCTTGACGGCGCTGTAAACGCTCAGAAACGCCTCAACGCCGGGCGTGGCCTTGCTCCGGATCGCGAGCTGGTATTTCTCTTCGTCATTGAGGTGGCCGAGGTCGGGGATGATGCCCAGCAGGTTGACGCCGATGAACGACTCGACGTCCCACGCGCTCTTGATCCGGTCGTCGAGCAGGCTGAGACCGAATGCCACGCCGAAGAACACGGTGAGGCCGACCAGCAGGCAGGTGCGGACGATGCGCGCCTGGTTGGGCACGTACGGAGTGAAGTTAGGCACGGCGCGGTCCAGCGGGCTGACCGGAATCCGGTAATCGAGCCCCTTCGACGTCGTCGTCTTGTTGAGGCTGTCGAGCACCTGACTGTAGGCGTTCTTGGCGACCGTGGTCTGGTCGTCGAGGCTCCGGTACTCGACCTTCAGGTCATCGAGCCGCATCTGTTCCTGCTCCTGTTTCACGTATTCGCGATCGAGGGATTGCTCCGCGGCGCGGGCCTTCTCCAGGCTGGCGTTGAGGTCGGCGATGGCGAGTTGGACGGCCTTGTTGAGCTGGTCGCGGAGAGTTTCGATCGTCCGGGCGATCTCGATCATCTGGGGGTGGCGTTCCAGGTAACGCTCGTTGAGCGACGCCTGCTGTTGCAGCGCCTGGGACAGCTGGGTCTTGAGGATGGGGACCGTCGCATGACTGGCGATGTACGAGACCTCGAGCAGGTCGCGGTTGCCCTTTTGGAAATCCTCCACCTGCTTGGCATTGACCTCGAAGCTGAGACGATCGAGATGGGCGGCGGTCCGGGCGGCGTTGACGGTCTTCAGCCTTTCGGTGATGAAGTTCAGGCTGTTGTCGAGGTCGATGAGGCCGTGTTGTCGCTTGTATTCCTGGAGGCGCTGCTCCTTCTGCTCGTATTCCTTCTCGAGCTCCGTGGCGCGCTTCTTCAGGAACGCGATCGCGTCCTCGTTGGAACCGCCGCTCTTCTCCAGCAGGTAGTTGACGAATTGCTGGTAGAAACGGTTCGCGACCAAGGCGGCGGCCTCGGGATCGCGATGCCGGGCGGTGATGGCGATGATGAGGCTGCCCCGCACGGCCTCGGCGGAAACCGTCCCCAGGGCCTCGCCGGGCGAAGGCAGATTCATGCCGGACGTCAGAGCCTTCTGGAAGGGGCGCTGGAGCAGCTTAATCTCTTCGGGGGTGAACGACTCGATGACCTTGCTGCGCAGGCTCGCGCTGTTCAGGCGCTGGAGGTAGGTGTTGACGTCGATTTCCGACCGCGGCGTTTGATCCACCACCTGATCGACCATCACGATCTTCTCCGGCCGCTCGAACTGCATCGTCGCCCGGCTTTCGTACATCGGCGTCTGCTGCATCTGGTAGTAACCCAGCGGCAGCGCCACCAGCAAGGCGAGCGGGAGCGCGATCCACAGGCGCTCGCGGATGATGATGAAATAATCCCGCAGCGTGCGGCGCTCGACCACATGTTCGCCGCCGTCAGTCGAGACCCCGGCCGCGGCCGGTTTGAGAGGAGAGGGGGGCGATTTCACGGGGCGGAAGGGGCGGCGTCAGATCAGGCGCTCGGGCACGTAGATGATGTCGCCTGGTTCCAGCAGGAGGGTGTCGTCATGTTCCCGCGTCCGCCCCTTGCCCTTGATCAGGCTGTCCACGTCGACAGTGAAAACCTTCTTGGTCCCGTCCGGCAGGATTCGCGTCACCGTCACTGCCGAACCCTTGGCCACATCGGTGAATCCGCCGGCGCGGATGATGGCCTGGTAGACCGTCAACGTCGATTCTGTCGGCAGCGGAATCGGGCCAGGGGATTTCACCTGGCCGTCCACCGTGACCGTCCGCGGCGCATAGTCCTCCACCGAGATCGTTACCTGGGGGGCACGCAGAAAACGGCCGTCCCGATAAGTGGTCTCGACGATCTTCTGCGCTTCATTGACCGTGCAACCGGCCACATGCACGTCTCCGATGAGGTACAGGTTGATGTTGCCGCGGGCATCGATGCGCGAAACGGTGGCCAGATCGGGCTCGCCGTACACCACCACGCGCAAGCGGTCGGCGTTGGTCAGCTTGTAGATGAAGTTGCTCTGGGTGTCGGGCTTCGTGGTGGCGGTCGGCTCGGTCTGGGCGGGCGCCGGGGCCGTGGACGGCGCCTCGGCGGAGCGCGCGGCCGGACTGATTAATCCCCAGGCGAGCGTCGTCGCGACGAGAGAAAGCCGGAGGCAATGGACGAGGCGAAACATGGCGGTCAAAAATGCGCGGACAAGTCAGAGAAGCTTGCCGTCCGCCGGTCATATTTCGAGATCGCAAAATTGGAGTCGTTGGTGAGGTACCCGTACGAGAGCCCGGCGGCAAAATGGTCTTTGATCGGGATGCTCAGCTTGACGAGAAACGACGGCGTCCGGTCTTCCCGGCCGGCGCCCTCGATTCCCAGGTACCGGCTGGTCGTGTAGCCAACCTCGCCGGTCAAAGAGATTTTGATCCGGAAGTTCGGCTTGACCGTGGCGGAAAGGCTGAACGACGTCGCGTCGACCGAAACATCGGTGGCCGCTGTCATAAAATCCTTGGAGGCCTGAAAATTGAAGGTGATTTGTCTGCTCAATGGCCAGGCGAGCATGAAGTCGCCGGTCAGGTCGTCATACTGGCCGCCGTTGGGTCCGCTTTCGTCCCTCGTTTGGTAGCCCGCCCGCACGGTTCCGCTCAGTTTCGGCAGGATGGCGCCGGTGGCGCCGATGGTAAAGGCTTCGTCCCGGGTCCCGGTGCCGCCCTCGGCCTCGCCCCACCGGATGCGATAGCCGCCCAGCAGATCCAGCTTGGAGGAGTAGACGTAGTACAAGTCCAACGACTCGGCATACGAGGTAAGGTTGTACAGCGGAGTGTTCGGTGTGTAGTCACGGACGCTGACCTCGCTGGAGCCGGTCAGGTAGTAGCGGTCGTTGACGGGATAGCGGAGGCTGAGGTCGGCGCTATAGTGCCAGGAATTCGCGCGGATATTGGCGGCGTCATCACTGCTGCTCTCCCTCTGCGCCGTCGCCGACAACGATCCCGTAAGACGGCCGTCGTTCTTGGTGAGCGCGGCGGTCACGGAGGGGTTGGTGTAATCCCAGTTGGAATACTTCTCGAATCGCGCCGTGGTGATGGAGGCGGAGGCGCTAAAGCCGAAGATGCCGGCCTGGCGGGTGTAGTTCGCGCCGAGCTCAAGCGATTGGTCGGTGTCGCCGGGGCTGTCCGCGCGCGCAAAGAGATTGGAGTCGTCGGAAATGCCGTAGTCCGCGTTTACTGTCACCTTGTCGCGGCCCTCGTTCAGGTCGATGAGCCCGGCGGCGCGGGGTACGAGCAATGAGACAACGGCCATTGCCATCAGGGCGCGACGAAGGCAGGGGGATGGTGTGGTCAATGGTCGGGAGCTGATCACTTACCGTTCCGGAGGGTCGACGGGCTGACCGTGAGTTCCACCGGCAGGTTGGTCGGCACGACCGGATTGGCCTGAATCTCCGGGCCGCCCGGCCCGGGGACGGTTTCGAACACCACGATCTGGCGGGCGCGGTCGCCGGCGGCGAGTTGCGGGGCGAGGGAATCAAGCTGGCCCTGATCGATCGTCAGCACCTGGAGCGACCCGGCGGGGGAATCCGTCACGACGGCCTCCTGCCCCGTATGGAGGACCTGGCCGATCCCGCGCGCGGAACCGCCCAGGGGAGTCACGGTGACGTCGCCGTTGACGACGTAGACGCGCGATTCCCGGTCATAAACTTCGATCACGACCTCCTGCCCGCGGATCTTCACCTCGGCGTGCGGCGTCAGGTAGATCATCGTCGTGCCGGTCGCCAGTTTGTTGGTCGTGATGATGATGCGTCCCTGGGTGATGCGGCCCATCGTATGGGAGACGGAAGGTTCCGTGACCGTGAGGTCGGTGCCTTTCGGAAAGGGCCGCTGCTCGAACTTGGCAATTTGCACGACGGTCTTCTCGTCGATGTAGATGCTGGTGCCGTTCGAGAAGACGAAGACCAAGTGCGCGGCCGGGGCGGTTTCATTTCGCGCCCCCTGCACCGGGAGCGTATCGCCCTTCTTCAGTTCATTCGGACTCCCGCCAACCGTGTAGGAAATCCCTCCGGCGAGTTCCGCCACGTAGATTTTTCCTGGAATAAAGTCCTGCGCTGATCCGGCGATCACGGCGGCGCAGAAGGTGACTGCGCCTGCCATGACTCTAGTTGTTGTATTCATGTGACGTCCGTTGTGTCCGGGGCTTGCCGTCCGGTCGATCGGGATATAGGGGGAAGACCCTCCCTAAGACGCCCTTAATTTAAAAGAATCGTTTAATCCACTACAAGATTAAGGATCCGCCCCGGCACATAAATGATTTTTTTTACAGATTTCCCCTCGAGATAGGGCTTCAGGCGCGGGTGCGCGCGGGCGAGCTCGACGGCGTCCGGCTGCGGCAGACCGACCCGAACGAGTTGGTCGCCGCGAACCCTGCCGTTGACCTGGAAGACCAGCTTCACCTGTTCCGTCACGAGTCTGGCCGGGTCATAGACCGGCCACGGTGCCCGGGAGATTGAGGATGGTTCCCCGTGGCGCGCCCAAAGCTCCTCCGCCAGATGGGGTGCGAATGGCGCGAGCAGTTGCAGAAAGGCGAGCGCCGTCCCGCGGCTCACAGCCGGGGCCTTCTGCAGCGCGTTGATGAAGATCATCATCTGCGAAATGGCAGTGTTGAAGCGCAGCGCTTCGATGTCGTCCCCCACCTTGCGGATCGTCTCGTGCCGCAATCGCTCGATCTCGGGCGGGTCGATTGCGGTCGCAGAGATCTTGGGATGAGGGCGGCCATCCTCGCTGACGTACTCACGCCAAACCTTGTTGAGGAAACGGAACACCCCCTCGATGCCGCGCGGATTCCACGGCTTCATCGCTTCGAGCGGACCGAGGAACATCAGATAGAGGCGCAGGGCGTCGGTGCCATAGTCGCCAATGACGGCGTCGGGATTGACCACGTTGCCCCGGCTCTTGGACATTTTCTCGCCGTCTTCACCCAGGATGATTCCTTGGTGGAAAAGTTTGCGGAAGGGCTCGGGCTCGCGGGTCACACCGAGGTCGTGGAGGAACATATGCCAGAACCGCGCGTAGAGCAGGTGAAGCACGGCGTGTTCCGCCCCGCCGACGTAGAGGTCGGGCACGCCCCAGTAATCCAGGAACTTCCGGTCGCTGATCGCGGACGGATTTCGCGGGTCGAGGTAGCGCAGGTAGTACCAGCATGATCCGGCCCACTGCGGCATGGTGTTGGACTCACGCTTGGCGCGGATCCAGAGGAGCCCTTCCGGGCGCGGACCGGAGGCGGGTGCGGCCTCGCCGGTCACCGGGTGGTACCAAACGTCAATCCAGTCGGGAATCGCCGCGAGCGGGCTCTCGCCGCTGCCGGTCGGCTGATAACTGACCACCTCTGGCAGGCGGAGCGGCAAAGCGCCCTCGGGCAGGGCGAGGGCGCAAAAAATCCGGCCGTCGTGGCGGTAAGTCACCGGCTCCTTGGGCCGCGCCACCTCCGGGCAGGCGAGCGCCCGATCATAGTCTGCCTCCTCCACCCACACGATCGGGAAGGGCTCGCCCCAGTAGCGCTGGCGGGAGAACAGCCAGTCGCGCAGCTTGAAGTTGACCTTGCGCTCGCCGAGCCGTTTCCCCTCGAGCCAGACGGTGATCCTCTCCTTCGCCGCCGCGACGCCGAGGCCGTTGAGCGAAATCTCGTCGTTGGCGCTGTTGATTGCCGGGCCGTCCTCGACAAAGGCCTCACCGTTGAACCCGACGGGCGGCTGCACCGTCCGGATGATCGGGAGGGCGAAGGCTTTCGCGAAATCCCAGTCGCGCTGGTCTTGTCCGGGCACGGCCATGATGGCTCCGGTGCCGTAGCCCATCAGCACGTAATCGGCGATCCAGATCGGAACGCGCTGGCCGTTGACGGGATTGATGGCGTAGGTGCCGCTGAAAACGCCGGATTTCTCCTTGGCCAGATCGGTCCGCTCAAGGTCGCTCTTTTCTGGCGGCGGTCTTGCGATAGGCCTCCACCGCCTCCTGCTGGGCCGCGGTCGTGAGCGCCGGCACGAGCGGGTGCTCGGGCGCCACGACCATGTAGGTGCAGCCGAAGAGGGTGTCGGGCCGGGTGGTGAAGATCCGCAGACTCCCGAGCGCGGGGTCCTCGAGCTGGAAGAACACTTCCGCACCCTCGCTGCGGCCGATCCAGGCCTCCTGCATCCGCTTCGTGGAGTCGGGCCAGTCGAGATCCTTCAATCCCGCGAGCAGGCGGTCGGCATAGGCCGTGATCCGCAGGACCCACTGGCGAAGATTGCGGCGCTCGACGGGATGGTGACCCACCTCCGACCGGCCTTCGACCACCTCCTCATTGGCCAAGACGGTCTTTAATTCCGGGCACCACCAGACCGGGCGTTCGTCGACGTAGGCCAGGCCGTGCTGGAAAAGCTGCCGGAAGATCCATTGGGTCCACTTGAAATAGTCCGGATCCGTCGTATTGACCTCGCGGCTCCAGTCGTAGGAAAAGCCGAGGGCCTTGAGCTGGCGGCGGAAATTCTTGATATTCGCCTCCGTGTTCAGGCGTGGGTGCGCGCCCGTTTTCACCGCATGTTGCTCGGCGGGCAGGCCAAACGCATCCCAGCCGATCGGATGAAGCACATTGAAGCCCCGGGCCCACTGGTAGCGGGCCACGATGTCCGTCGCTGTGTAACCCTCCGGATGCCCAATATGCAGGCCGGCGCCGGACGGATAGGGAAACATGTCGAGCACATAGTATTTCGGCCTCGACGTGTCGTCCAACGTCCGGAACGTTTGATTTGTCTCCCAGAAGGATTGCCAATGGGCTTCGATCTTCTGAAAGCTGTAGTCTTTACTCTCGGTAGCCATCTCGTGAAACCCGCCACACTGAATGAATCCTCCGTCCGGTCAATCACCGGCCGGCTGGTCGTCGTTTTATCGGCCGCGCTGCTGGCGGCGGCCTCCGCCCACGGCGCGATGAGCAGCGGTTTCAACCGGTTGCTAGACGCGGTGGTGCGGATCGACGTGCGGGAAGTCACGTTTGAGCCGGGCGCGCGCCGGTTTGTGGCGGGGGTGGGCTCGGGGGTGATCCTGTCGAGCGACGGCCTCGTCCTGACCAACGCGCACGTCGCCAGCCCCTACGCCGTGGAAATCTCAATCACGCTGCCCAGCCTCGAAAGCGTGGGGGCGAAACTGGTCGGATGGGACCATTGGACCGATCTGGCGCTCATCCGCCTCGACCTGGACGAGGTCCGCCGGCGCGGGCTCACCTTTCAGCCGGCCGCCTTTGGCGATTCCGCGGCGCTCTTTCCCGGCGAGACCGTCTATGCGGTCGGCACCCCCTACGGTCTGACGCGCACGGTGACCCGCGGCATCATCTCGAACGACCGCCGGTACTTTGAGGACAGCGCGGGGGTGCGTGGCTATGAGACGGGCACCTTCAATACGTGGCTGCAGACGGATGCGGCGATCAACCCGGGCAACAGCGGCGGGCCGCTCGTGACGGAGGACGGCGCCGTGGTGGGCATCAATTCGCGTGGCTTTGTGGGCGCGGAGAACCTGGGCTTTGCCATTCCCTCCAATATCGCGCACCGGGTGGTGGACGAGCTTCTCGCCCACGGCAGCGTGACGCGCAGCTATGTCGGAATCGTTCCCCGGGCGCTGCAGAACCTGGAGCGCTTTTATGCCCTCGCGCTCAATACCGGCATGCTCATCAACAGCGTTGATCCCGGCTCGCCCGCGGCCTCGGCGGGCCTGCGCAGCGGCGACATTCTGCTGGCCATCAACGGGCAGAAGGTGGACGGGCGGTTTCCCGAGCAGCTTCCACCGATCCAGAACATGATCGCCAGCCTGCCGGTCGGATCAACCGTCAGCCTCAGTGTCAAACGCGGGGCCCAGACGATGGACGTCCCGGTGGTCACGGAAAAGCTGGAGAGCCGGATGGGGGAGGAATGGGCCTTTGAGAAATGGGGGCTCAGCGTGCGCAAGGTCTCGCGGGCCTACGCGCGGGAGAATCAGCTCGACGATGACACCGGGGTCATCGTGATCGGCGTGCAGGCCGGGTTCCCGGCGGCGGTGGCGGGCCTCGCCGCCGGCGACATCATCACCAAGATTGACCAGCAGCCGCTGACCGGGCTGGAGTTGCTCAAGCACATCTACCAATCGTTCGAGGAGAAGCCGGTCTCCTTATTGCTGCTGACGACGCGCGATCGGCGCGTTTCCTTGTATGTTCTCAAACCATGAATGGCGAATGCTCTGCCAGTTGTAGGAGCCTGCTTGCAGGCGATGTTCCCTCTGTGATCGCCTGCAAGCAGGCTCCTACAGTGCCAACCGGACGATTCGCCGGTTCGCGGGATAAATCCCGGCTCTTTCGTCTCGGTAGGACCAACGGAAGCTGCGCCCCGGTGCTGGCAACCTGGGTTCTCTTCGCCGGCCTCGCCGTGCTCTCCCCTGGGCTGCGCGCCGCTGACCTCCCGGATCTCTTTGCCGAGCGCGTCAAATCGTGCGTGACGGTTGAGTTTCTGATTGAATCCGAGCTGGATCGCCAGCCCGTCACCGTCCTGGGCACCTGCATCGATGCCAAGGGCACCATCATTCTGCCTTCGTCGGCCATCGGCTCACGGGTGCCGGCGCGCCAGCTCAAGGATTTCAAGGTCTACCGGCCCAATTCCGCCACCGCCTACGAGGCCGAGTATCTCGGGCAGGACGCGTTGACCGGATGGCATTTTGTGCGCGCAGAGGAGAAGGTGCGGGCGGAACTGGTGCCGGTGACGGCCTGGGTCCGGCGCGGTGCGTCGGAACCCCGCCTCGGCGACGAGGTCTGGGGGGTCGGCTTGCGCGGCAAGGACGAGGATTTTCGCCCGTACTTTTTGCTGGACCGCGTGAGCCTGATCGAGCCCATGCCCCAGGCGACCGCGATTGCCGCGGCGGAAGTCGGCGGGCCGGGCCTGCCGGTCTTCAACCGCGCGGGGGCGCTCGTCGGTCTCACCCTGAACTCGTTCGGGCAGAATTTCCTCATGTTCTCGCGGCGCGACCGCGGCCTGCCCGTGGTGCTGGTCAACGCGGAGGAGAGCAGCGTTTTTCTCCTGGCGCGGGAGGTGCTGCCCTTTCTCGGCCGGATTCCGCGCAATGTTGCGGGCCGCCCGTTGCCGTGGCTGGGCGCCTTTGGTCTGGAACCGGTGGATCCCGAGGTGGCGCGGTTTCTCCACCTGGAGAGTCAGTCGGCTCTTGTCTTGAGCGAGGTGCTGGAGAACAGCCCGGCGGAGAAGGCCGGCCTCAAGGGTCATGACATCATCGTCGCGCTTGACGGCCGGCCCCTGCCCCGTCTCCGGCCCGAACAAGTCGTGGCCACTTACCTGGAGCGCGAGATCGGCCGCCGCCAGCCGGGGGATGTGCTGACGTTCGGCGTGCTCCGGGACAGCCAGCGCCTGGAGCTGCGGGTGACGCTCGGAGACGAGCCGAAGATCATCCGCGAGTCCAGCCGGCGGTACTTCGAACGCCTGGGGATCACGGTGCGCGAATTTCTTTACGGCGATGGCATTGCGCGCCGGGTCAAGATTGCCGAACAGGCCGGAGTCATCGTCGATTTCGTGAAGCCCAACAGCCCGGCGGCGGTGGGCGAACTGGCGCCGGACGACTGGATCCGCGAGATCGACGGCCGGGCGATCAAGACCTACGATGAGGCGGTGGACGCTCTGGCCGCGATTGAGGCCGACCAGAACCGCGCCGAATTCGTCCTGCTCACCAACCGCGGCAGCGACACGGCGGTGCGGCGGGTCAAGTTGAAGTGATCCGGCAACAGGCCGTCCGTTTTCTCCTGCACCGATGAAAACCTTCCTGTGCTGCCTCCGGGTGGTTCCGATGCTGTGGGCGGCGTGGGCGCTGCCGCTTCGGGCGGACCGTCCGGTGCATGTCTGGGAGAAGCAGGAGCTGACCTTCACGGCGGCCGCAGGGTTTGCAAACCCGTATACCGACGTGGTGATGTGGGTCGACCTCACCGGGCCGGGGTTTCAGAAGCGGGTCTACGGATTCTGGGATGGGGACCGCACCTTCCGGGTGCGGCTGGTGGCGACGGCTGCGGGCACCTGGACCTGGCGGAGCGGATCGACGCCGGTGGACGAGGGGCTGGCGGGAAAGAATGGATCGTTGGTCGCGGTCGAATGGACGGAGGCGGAAAAGCAGGCCGCGCCGCTGCGCCGGGGGTTTCTCCGCGAAACCCCCAATCAGCATGCGTTGGAATACGCGGACGGCACGCCGTTTTTTGCCATCGGCGACACGTGGTATGCGACCGCCACCAGCCGGTTCAAATGGAATGACGACGATCGCGAGCGGCCGATCGGTCCGGAGGCGGGATTCAAGGACTACGTCCGCTATCGCCAGTCCCAGGGTTACAACTGGCTGAACATCATCGCCGCCTTTCCCAACTGGGCGCCCGACGGCGCCTCCTGGCATCTGGTTATGGACGACGCGGACCACACGCCGGTCCGGTCGGCGTGGCTCGAATTCGGCACCGGGAGCGCCAAGAACATGGGCAATGAGGGTGGCCGGCCGTTCTTTTTTCCTGGCCGGGTGCCCGGCTTTGAGAACGTCGTTCCCGACATGGACCGCCTGAATCCGGCGTATTTCCAATACCTGGACCGCAAGATCGATTATCTGAACGCGCATGGGTTCGTTCCCTTCATCGAGGCCTTCCGGCGCGACCTGAGCCCGTGTTGGAAAAAGTACTACCCCTGGCCGGATTCGTGCGCGCGGTACATCCAGTACGTCTGGAGCCGCTACCAGGCAAACAACTGCGTCCTCAGCCCCGTCCACCTGGACATCATCCAGGAATCGGTCGGCCCGGCCGATTTCGCCGCGGCGGTGAAGCTGGTGATGGAGAAATACGGCCGGCCGCCGTTCATCACGCTGCTCTCCGCCAACGCCAATCCGTCCACGCTGGAAAACTGGGGGGACAATTCCTGGGTCACGCTGCACCAGACGGGGAACATGCGCGAACACGGCAACTACTGGTATCTGACGGAGATCTTCCGCCTGCCCCGGCCCCGGCCGGCTCTGAACGGCGAGCCTTATTATGCCGGCTACAAGGACGCGCGGGCCCTGGGTCCCGCGGGTTACCAATACGGCGCGCCCGGCGGCACGGAGAAGGACGACCAGTGTGTGCGGTCGGCGATGTATGGTTGCTTTCTTTCCGGCGGCCTCGGCGGGCATGTTTATGGCGCCGAAGGCATCTGGGGGGCGGACATCGAGCCCGAAGCCCCCACCAAGATGTGGGACGCGTTTCAGTGGCGCTCCGGAGGCCAGATGCAGCACCTCCGCACCTTTGCCTTTTCGATCGGCCGGCGCTACCAGGAACTTGTGCCCGACGCCGACCTGGTGATGCCGCACCAGACGCACGAGCTTCGCTCCTTTACGGGCTGGGCCTATGGCGCGCGCACCCCCGACCAGCAGGTCTTTCTGGCCTACTTCGAAAAAGGTTGTCCGCGGAGCCAGCTCCGCGGCGCGCTGCTCGACCGCACCTATCGCGCGGACTGGTTCGATCCGCGGGAGGGCGTCTGGTTGAAGGCGGGCGACGGCACGGTGCGCTCAAATGTGATCGGCATCATCGACCTGCCGGATTTCCCGGGCGACCTGGATTGGGGTCTGCGCCTGACCTGCCTCGGGCCCTCGCCCGGCGCCTGAGGACGCGGGCCCGCGAACTCAGCCGGCCAGAATGCCAATGTGGAACTCAGGAATCCGGGGACCGAGGTTGTAGATCGCAGCGCGACAAATGGCCGCCGGATGGACCAGCTACCGGTACAGCGCCGTCACCGGCGTGGCGGTGAGCACGTTGTACTGGCGCATGGCGAGCCGCCACCAGCTCGCCAGCGCGCCCGCGGGCAGCCGCCACAATTCGCGATGCAGCCAGATGAGCGAATCGGCGTCGAGCAGCAGCGCCATCTTCTCCTTCGTCGTCAGCTTCGTCGGGCCCTCCCGCAGCAGCCGCTGGCGAAGGGACATGAAGTATTCGCGCGATTCCCTGCTGGGACGCCGCTGGCGCAGCAGCGAAACGTGCACGGCGTTGACATAAGGATCAAGCACGGCCTGGAGCAGGCCGTAATCGTCGCGCAGCGGTTCGATCGGGCGCAAATGTTGGTAGCACTCCGCCAGGTTCTGCTGCAGGCGCTTGAGTTCGTAGGACGGTCGCGCCTCTTCAGGGGTGATAAACAGACCGATCCTTCGCGCCCCCCGCCCGAACCCGACCTTGCTGAGGATGATGGAAAGCGGGATGGAAAACACCAGCCCCGCGAGCACCGGGCTGAGCCACCAGAAGAAAGGCGGCACCAGGATGAAGGCCGAGACACCCCAGACCAACCCGATCACCGTGTGCCCGGCGTGAGTGAGGATCGCCTCGCGCCAGTCGTTGTCATCCCCGAAGAGTCCGCGCCGTTGCGTGATCCAGGTGACGCCCTGCCCCAGGAGGGTGAACACCACGAACCGGCTGTTGAAAAGCATGTTGATCGGGGCCAGCAGGGCCGAAACGGCGGATTCGAGCAGCGCACTGGTCACGAAGCGGGCGGAACCGCCGAAGGCCGCGGTGAGCTCCCGGTCCCGCACGGTGATGATCACGCTCAAGGCCTTGGGCAGGAACAGCAGCAGCATGGTGAAGACAAACAGCGTGAGCGCCTCGGGCACCTCCACAATATACCCGAAAACCGACGTGTAGTCCTGGGGCAGGGAAGTGAAACCGCCGCTCGCGACCCCCCGGACGACGTTGATGCTGCTGAGAAGCAGAAACAGCAGCCACAGCGGTGAGGCCACATAGCCCATGATGCCGAGGAAAAGGTGGGCCCGGTTGATCGGCCCGAAACCGCGGGCGAAGAGCAGCCAGCTGTGCTGCATGTTGCCCTGGCACCACCGGCGGTCGCGCTTGGCGCTGTCGATGAGCGTCGGCGGTCCCTCCTCGTAGCTGCCCTCGATGTCGTGGGCGATCCACACCTGCCAGCCGGCCCGGCGCATGAGGGCGGCCTCGACAAAATCGTGGCTGAGAATCCGGCCGCCGAAAGGTTCGCGCCCGGGCAGATCCGGCAGACAGCAGTGCTCGATGAACGGTTGGACGCGGATGATGGCATTGTGGCCCCAGTAGTTGCCGTCCTGTTGCTGCCAGTAATTCAGACCGGCGAGAAACAACGGGCTGTAGAGGCGGTTGGCAAACTGCTGGATCCGGCTGTAAAGCGTCTCGCCGTTCACGATCCGCGGCGCCGTCTGAATGATGCCCACGGCGGGGTTTTTCTCCATCAGCGCGACCAGGCGGACCAGAGCCGGTCCGGTCATCAGGCTGTCGGCGTCGAGAATGACCATGTACCGGTAGTTCCGTCCCCACCGTCGGAGGAAGTCGGCGACATTGCCGCTCTTGCGGTTGATGGCCTGGCGCCGTTTGCGATAAAAAATGCGGCCGAGCCCACCCACTTGTTTGCATAACTCCACCCACGCGACCTCCTCCTGGATCCATTGGTTCGGCTGGTCGGAATCGCTGAGAAGGAAGAAGTCGAAGTGTTCGAGCCGGTGCGCTTCCTGCAGGGAACGATAGATGACGCGCAAGCCCTCGAAGACGCGGCTCACGTCTTCGTTATACATGGGGACGATGATGGCCGTGCCCGCCAGCGGCGGCTCCGTGCCGCTCGCCTGATCAATCGTGCTGGCGATATGGCAGGAATCGCCGCCGCGATTGATGATGAAGAAACCGATGATCGCGGTGCAGAAGCCGGTCGCGATGTGGGCGAACAGGATGACAAACAGGACCAGCAACGCCATTTCCAGACCGTCGAGCCCATTGCGCCAAAGGAGGTCGGCCATGAACCAGGTGGCAAAGCTCGTGAGGACGAAGATGCTCGAAAAAAACGCCATTCGCCGCCGGGCCGTGCGCCGCTTGTTCAGCCGGTCGGTGGAAAAAGTCTTCATGCGTCCGGGCGGGGTCTGGTCACCGCGTGACGAAGAAGATGCCGGCCAGGGCGGCGGCAAACAACCCCCACAGCACCAAGGCCCGCAGCAGCGGCCATTTTTCAAAACGTTCCACCGTGTCTCCCGCCGCCTCCGTGATCCGCCCAAGGTCGATCGGGCGCGGGACCATGCTCGACACGGCCAGGTCGGGGCCGGCTTCGATCGAAGTTTGCTGCATCGCGCGCGCGAAATCCGGCGGGACCTGTTCCTCGTCCAGGAACGCGTAGGGACACTTCTCCGGTCCGTCCGTCAGCAGGAGCGCCACCCGCCCGCTGACCACGATCCGGTCGCGCGGCAGATTCTGGTCGCCCAGGACCTCGCCGAACCAGGTTTCCATCATTCGTTCGGTTTCTTCGGCGGCGAGGGTGGTCGGATCAAGGCCGGGTTTTTCCGCGTGACGCCGGGCCGCGCGCTCCAGGATGCGCAGGATCAGCCGGCTTTGATGCAGGCGGTTATGGATGCGGTGGGCCCGCAAGTAATCCTCCACCCGGACGTAGGCCGCGTTCCACTCCTCGGGCGTGCCGGTCTTCGGTTGAAACGTGGAAAGCGCTCCGCTTATGGATTCCAGAGATAGCTCCATGTTTCAGTGAGAACATGGGGTTCTTTCCGGAGGAAGCAACGCAGTTCAACCGGTCGCCCGGTGCCGTCGGGTCTGATCGCGAAAGTCACGCGCCAAGTCCCGTTGTTGGTGTTCTTCTGGATGGTCAGGGTCTCCGGCACGAGCGCAGCGCCCTCGCCGACGGTTAGGACCGGCTCGATCGCTGCATCCACCTGGCGGGTGCTCAGATAGGGACCGTCAAAATCGACGAGGAAACGGGTCAGACCGGGCTGTTTTTGCACATCAGAGAGCCGGGAGGCCGCGACAAAACCGGCCGGCGGCCGTTTGCCGGTGTCGAGGTACCAGCGCAGCCGGTATTCGAATTCAAACGCTTCGTTGGCCGGCAGCGGGTTGGCCGGCACCCAGAACGCCACAATGTTGTCGCTCGTCTCGTCCGGGGTCGGAATCTCGACCAGGCGCACCGCTCCCACGCCCCAATTTCCCACCGGTTCAACCCAGACATTGGGCCGGGAGTGATAATGAGCCTCGAGATCCTGATAATGGTCGAAATTGCGATCGCGCTGCAACAGCCCGAAGCCGCGTGGGCTCTCGTCGGCAAACGACGTGACCCGCAGCTTGTCGGGGTTGACCAGCGGCCGCCAGAGCCATTCGCCGCTGCCGCGCTGGACCAGGAGGCCGTCGGAATCGTGGACTTCCGGGCGGAAATCCCCGTGCGTGGTCCGTGAGTTCTCACCATGCCAGAACATGCTGGTCAGGGGCGCCAGCCCGATCACCTTGACGTCGGTCCGCCGGTAGATGGCGGCGCGAACCGCGACGACGGTCTCGAACCCGGGCTGGATGACGAATCGGTAGGCGCCCGCGACGCTGGGGCTGTCGAGCAGGGCGAAGACCACGAGGTCGCGGGCCTCCGCCGCCGGTTTCTGCACCCAAAACTCCTCAAACACGGGGAATTCCTCCCCGCCGGGTTCGGCCGTGTTGATCGCCAGCCCGCGCGCCGACAGTCCGTAGACTGCCTTCGGGCACAGGAACCGGAAATAGCTCGCTCCCAGGAATGCGCCGAGTTCGTCGCCGGGTTTGTTGAGATCGTAGAGAACCCGGAAGCCCGCGAAGCCCATCGTGTCGGGGATCGAGCCGCTCAGGTGAAGGTCGTCGTAGTTGAACAGGCTGCGCTTGAATTCGATGGTCCGCGTTTTCCGGCCGGTCAGTTCATGGAGCTGCACGGTGTGGTCGATCACGAACCCGGGGTGGAAGAACTGAAGCTGGAACGGCAGCTGTTCGTTGCGCCACCACGTGCGGTCTGGATTGAACCTGATCTGGCGGTGTTCGTCGTAGGTGAGGCGGCGCAGAAACTCCGGCACTTGGCTGGGGCGCGGGTGGTACGGCTCGGCGGCGAGTTGTTTGGCGTGGAAGCGCAGCGTCTCGAAATCGAAGGATTCTTCCTCCGCGCTTAGCAGGGCGCGACCGGTCAGCCCGGCAAGGAGGATCAAGGGCAGGACGGGAGACTTCATTGGAGGAAAAAGTTGCGCTGTTTTTCCGTGGTCGGAAGCACGGCCCGTTCCATCACGGCCAGAAAATCCTCCCAGGCCGCGCGCTTGGCCCGCCGGGCCGCCTCCTGGCCTTCGACCTCCTTGCGCAGGAGATAGCTCGGATGGTAGGTGACCCGCAGCGGCCGGCCCCGATAATCGTGCCAGCGTCCGCGGACGTCCCCGAGGGTCCGGAAGCTGTGCGGACCCAGCAAGCCCCGGGCGGCGGTGGCTCCGAGCGCCACCAGGAGCGACGGGGAGACCACGTCGATCTGGGCGGTGATGAACGGAAGGCAGAAGGCCATTTCCTCAGGGGTGGGTTCCCGGTTGCCCACCTGCGTGCCGTCGGCCCGGCGCGGCAGTTGGGGGCGCCAGTTCATGATGTTGCCGATGTAAATCTCGCTGCGCTCCAGCCCCATCGCCTTGATCATCTTGGTGAGCAACTGTCCGGCGGGGCCGACGAACGGTTCCCCCTGGTTTTCTTCCTCTGCGCCGGGCGCCTCGCCGACGAACATGATCCGCGCATCGAGGCTCCCCACGCCGAACACGACCTTTTTGCCGGGCCGGACATGCGCCTGGCAGACCGGATGATTGAGCACCAGTTCCCGCAACGCCTGCCAGCGGGCCGGCTTGTCGCCGTCCGGAAGGACCACGCTGGGCGGCGGCGGCAGCAGGCGCGGGGCCGGGTTGGCGGGCTGGCGCAACGTGGACACCGCCATCCGGGATTCCCCAGCCCGCGATTCAGGCGCCGGCGGCTCCGGCGGTGTGGACGCCGGCGGGCCGGCAGCGTCCCTCTGCGCCGCAACCAGGCGGCGGAGCGTGGCGAGACTGTTTTCGGAAACGGAAATGGTTTTCACCCCCGAGGCCTTGAGCCTTCGGATTTCATCAGCCAGGGCGAGAAGAACGGAGCGCATGCGTTTCGTGACCGCACCAGCCTCAGGGGGTCCGGAGCGACAGCAATTTCTCAACGTATTTCCCCAGCAGGTCGAACTCCAGGTTCACGAGGTCGCCGACCCGCTTCTCGCGCAGGTTCGTCACTTCGATCGTGTGGGGAATCAGCCAGGCCGCCAGGTCGTCCCCCTCCACCTCGGCGATGGTCAGCGAGATCCCGTCAATCGCGACGCTGCCCTTGTGCACGAGATACCGGCCGGCTCCGGCCGGCGCCCGCACCCGCAAATAATGGTCCTGGCCGCGCGGCTCAAAGACTTGGACCGGGCCGACGCCATCGATGTGGCCGGTCACGAAATGGCCGCCGACCTTGCCGTCGAAGCGCAGGCTGCGCTCGAGATTGACGAGGCTGCCCGGCCGCAGGGCCGAGAAATTCGTCAGCCGGCGCGTTTCCTCCAACACGTCAAATTGCAGCCGGCCGCCCGCGATCTGCACGGCCGTCAGGCAGCAACCATTGACCGCCACGCTGTCGCCGGTGGCGACAGCGCCGGCGAGCGCCCCGGCATCGATGACCAGTCTCCACGCCGCGGGTTCGCGCTGGAACGAGACCACCGCGCCTGCTTTTTCAACAATGCCGGTAAACATGACAATTCTGGCTAACCGTTCCGCCGCCGTGAGGCGAGGAAACTTCGCCGGTGCGGATATCCGTCCAGGGCTTTCGGGTTTGGCGTCCCAATCCATTGGCCGTTCTTGTGGTCCGATCGGACCACAAGAACGGCCAGTCTCGCTGATCTTCATCGGATTCCCGCGCCAAACCAGAAAGCCCGGATTTCCGCCTCGTGGAGGCGATGCGCAAATTGGCGTTGGCGGCGAAGGATTTTCGATCAACCTCCCACTGATGCATACGCGCGTCCCGTTGGTGATAGCCTGGAGCTTTCTGTCGTCTGCCGCCGGTGGTTTCGGCGCGGACTATCCGGTCCAACCGGTGCCGTTTACGGCCGTGCGCATCACCGGCGGATTCTGGCAGGCCAAGCAGGAGATCAACCGGACGGTGACCGTTCCGTTTGCCCTGCAGCAGTGCGAGGAGACGAACCGGCTGAAGAACTTTGATCTGGCGGCGGAAACGATGCGGCGTCGGGCCGCCGGGGAGCCCGCGTTTCAGAACACGCCCGCGACCATTTTCCCGTTTGACGATTCGGATGTGTACAAGGTGATTGAGGGCGCCTCCTACGCCTTGAGCACCAAGCCGGACGCGGTGCTGGAGAAGCGGCTCGATGCGGTCATCGCCCGCATCGCGGCGGCGCAGGAGCCGGACGGGTACCTGTACACCTTCCGGACCATGCATCCGGATTCGCCGGCGCATGAGTGGATCAATCAGCAGCGCTGGTTGAACGACCCCGGGCTCAGCCATGAACTCTACGACCTGGGCCATTTGTACGAGGCCGCGGTCGCGCACTATCAAGCCACCGGCAAATGCACGCTGCTCGAGGTCGCGCTGAAAAGCGCCGGGCTGCTCTGGCACGACTTCGGCTCCGGTGAACTGCGCATCGCGCCGGGCCACGAGGTGGTGGAGATGGGGTTGGTCAAGCTCTGCCGCGCGACCGGCGACCGGCGCTACCTGCGGCTCGCCCAGATCTTCCTCGACGCGCGCGGTCCCGGCGGTCCGGAGTACAACCAGCGGCATCTCCTTGTGGTCGACCAGACCACGGCGGTCGGGCACGCCGTCCGGGCAAACTACCTCTATGCCGGCATGGCCGATGTGGCGGCGCTCACCGGAGAGCAGCGTTATGTCGCGGCGATCAGCCGGATCTCGGACAACGTCATGGCGAAGAAACTCTGCCTGATCGGCAGCGTGGGTGCGCGGGCCGACGGCGAGGCCTACGGCAACGACTATGAACTGCCGAACGACGGCTACAACGAAACCTGCGCGGCCGTGGCGCTGATGATGTGGAACCACCGGATGTTCCTGCTCACCGGCGATGCGCGCTACATCGACGTGCTGGAGCGGAGCTGCTTCAACGGTGTGATCAGCGGGGTTTCACTGAGCGGCGACCGGTTTTTCTACACGAATCCTTGCGTCTACGATGGCGCGAAGAAGAACAACAGCGGCTTCGCCGGCCGCGTGCCGTGGTTTGGCTGCGCCTGCTGCCCGCCCAATCTGATGCGGACGCTCGCGGCGCTCACCGGCTATTTCTACGCGGTGCGCGACGACTCGCTCTACGTGAACTTCTTCGCCCAAAGCGAGGGCAGGGCAACGGTCGCCGGAATGCCCGTGGAACTCGCCCAGTCGACCGATTACCCGTGGGCCGGCCGGGTGCGGCTCACCGTGAGCCCGCGGCAGCCGAAGACGTTCACCGTTCGCGTGCGGATTCCCGGGTGGGCGCAGGGGCAGCCAGTGCCGTCCGATCTCTACGGCTATGACGATCCGAGGCCGGCGACCTGGTCGGTGCAGGTGGCCGGCCAGCCGGCGGCGCCTCTGGTCGAGCATGGCTATGCTACGATCACGCGCGAGTGGCATCCGGGGGATGTGGTGGAGATCGATTTGCCGATGAACGCGAGGGCGGTGCACGGGAACCCGCAGATCACGGCGACCCGGAACCGGATCGCATTCGAGCGCGGGCCGATCGTCTACTGCGTCGAAGCGGTCGACCACACTTTCGTGCCGGAGGATCTGGGCGTTTCTCCAACCGCGAAAGTGGCGGCGGAGACGCAGCCGGGTCTGCTCGGCGGAGTCACGGTCCTCAAGATCGACCGGGGCGGCCACGCGGAGCCGGTCACGGCGATCCCGTATTATGCCTGGAACAACCGCGGCCTGGCCCCGATGGCGGTGTGGCTGATGCGGCAGTAATGCGGTCTTGGTGACTCGAGCTCCGGCGAGCACCGGTCGGTTCCGATGTCATCTATTAAATGACAAACTGTTGCCCGCGCGCCGGCGCGCGGTGATCGGTTCCGTTGTCATCTATTAAATGACAAAGGCGCGGCCGCGGGTTCCATCGTCGGCGGAGCTTATTGCTTAGATCGCTGACGGGCTCCAGCGGTCTGCCGTGGTCGCGAGCGCCCGCCGGGCCGCTCAGCTGCCCGGCTTCTCCACCGGCCGCTTCGCGAGCCACCCGGGCAGTTGATCCGCCGGATAGGTGGGAAAGCTCATTTCCAGCAGCGAGCGGACCGGCACGTCAAATCTCGCCACCCCGGCGCTGCGATCCACCAGCATCGCAATGCCCACCGGCACGCCGCTCGACTGCCGGATGAGGTCGAGGCACTCCCGCACGCGCCCGCCGCGCGTCACCACGTCCTCGACGACGAGCACGCGTTCGCCGGGAGCGAGCGTAAAACCGCGGCGCAAAACGAGCGCGTTGTTCTCCTTTTCCGCGAAGAGATAGCGGGCCCGGGCCTGCCGGGCCACCTCCTGGCCGATGACCAATCCGCCCATCGCCGGCGCCAGAACGGTCTGGAATTCGAGCCCCTCAAGCTTGCCGACCAGAAGCTGGGCGAGCCGCTCGACCTCGGGCAGGCACTGGCAGACCTGCGCGCACTGGAAATAGTGCGCGCTGTGCAGGCCGGAGCGCAGCACGAAATGCCCCTCGAGCAGCGCCTTCGTGCGGATGAAAATGTCGTGGACTTCCTGTTGGATCGCATCCATGCACGCCCACGCTGGAGCAGGCGCGCGGGGAAAACAAAACGATTCTTGCGCCCCGGGCCGATTCCGGGTTCGGGCGGTTCGGCGACCGGGGTGGCGCGGCTTGTCCGCCCGGCGCCCGGGGCGCGCGGGGAACGACCGGGGCCCCAGCCGGCGGTGCCAACGGGCTGACCTTCCGACCCGCGCTCCGCCCGGGCCAGTCGTTTTCGGGGGAAGCGCCGGAGCCGCGCTTTCCGCCGTGATTATCCGCCCGATTCATGGTTGAATCCCGACGTCAGGATTTCCGGATCTCCATGCCAGCCGCCTGTGCCATTCCTCTTGAAGACGAACTCGGCGACGTGCTCGACAAGGCCCTGCGCTGCGCGGGCCTCAACGAAGAGCAGCTGGCGGAGCGCGCCGGGGTGCCGGTCGAGAAGATCCAGAACGCGGAAGACTACCGCTACGATGAGCTGACGGACGAGGATCTGCACCGGCTGGCCGCGACGCTCCGGCTCAACGAAGTCGGCCTGGCGGCGCTGGCGCGGAACCGGTACCCGCGGCCCCGCATCACCGGGCTGCCTTTCTGCGTGCATCCGCTGCACCTGCCGTTCGGGGTCGGCGTGGTCAACGCGTACGCGGTGGTGGATTGCGCGACCGGCGTCGGCGTGCTGTTTGACGCCGGGACGGGGTTCGAGGCGCTGCAGCAGGTCTGGCCCCGGGCGGTGACGCGCATCGAGGCCGTGTTTCTGACGCATCCCGAGGCCGAGCACATCGGCGGTGTATCCGGTGCGTTGCGACAACACGGCCTGGCGACATTCTACGGACCGCGCGGCGGCCCGGCCGGGCCTGCGTGCTGGCCGCTGGGCGAGGGGGAGACGGTGGTGGCGGCGGGGTACCAGATCACGGCGTTCAGCACGCCCGGGCATTGCGCCGAGCACAACTGCTACCTGGTGCGGCCGAAGGCGGTGCCGCGGGCGCGCGCGCTGCTGGTTTCGGGCGATCTGATCTTCGCCGGCTCGCTGGGCGGCGGCTATTTCTCCTGCCCGCAGCTGCTCCGGCACGCCCACCGCATTCTCGAGGCGCTGCCGGGCTCCACCGTGATCGCGCCCGGCCACGGGCCGATGACGACCGTGGAGAACGAGCGGAAGTACAATCCTTTCCTCGGATAACCGGGTGCCGACGGAACGGTGGGAGGGTTTCTTCCGCCGTTCGGAGGTGGCCCATGGTTTTTTCCATCGCCTCACGCTCCTTGCGGCCCCGGGGCGAAGGTGCCGCGGCCCATCGTCACCGCGCATTCCGCTTTCCCCGGCTGGCCTGACGTGCGATGGTGCCGGCAATATGACAGGCTTCCATTTCCTCCGGTGCGCCCGGGTGGTCGTGCTGGCCGCCGCCGGTGTTTTCGCCGCCGGGCCGGTGCGCTCGTCCACCGCCCCCGATCCCTTGGCTTCCCTCCGTCCGGGGCACCCGCGCCTGGTGGCCACGGCGGACGATTTTGCGGCGCTGCCGAGCCGCGCGGCCCATGACCCGCTGCTTGCCGCCACCCTGGGCCGCGTCCGCCAGCAGGCGGAGCTTTTCCTGACCGCGCCGGCGATCGAGCACAAGCTGATCGGCCCGCGCCTCCTCGATCAGTCGCGAACCGCCATCAGCCACGTGGTCACCTGTGCGCTGGCCTTCCGCACGACGGGCGACCGTCGCTTCCGTGATCGCGCGGTGCGGGACATGCTGACCGCGGCCGCGTTCGCCGATTGGAACCCAAGCCATTTCCTCGACGTCGCCGAGATGTCCACCGCTCTCGCCCTCGGCTATGACTGGTTGTATCCGGACCTCACCGATCAGGAGCGCGGCGCCATCAAGCGGGCGTTGCTCGACAAGGCGTTGGTGTTTGCTCCGGCCGCTTACGCCCGGGGCGGGCCGGCCGACCAACGCCTCTGGTTCGTGACGCGGATGAACAACTGGAACCAGGTCTGCAACGGCGGGCTGCTCGCCGCCGCGCTCGCCCTGGCCGAGGAGGAGCCGGAACGGGCGCGGACGGTCATCGCCGGCGTACGCGAGTCGCTCCCGGTTTCCATGGCGGCGTACGGCCCCGACGGCGCATATCCCGAGGGACCCGCCTACTGGGACTATGGCACCACCTACAACGTTCTGGTGCTGGCGATGCTCGACTCGGCGCTGGGGACCCGCTTCGGGCTCGATGAATCACCCGCCTTCCGCCGGACCCCGATCTACCGGCTGGTAGTGCAGAGCCCGACCGGCCTCGGGTTCAATTATGCCGACGGCGGCGCCGAGATGGACGCCTCGCCGGCCTACACCTGGCTCGCGCAACAGTTCGGCCCGCCGGCGGCAGTCCGGCACAGCCGCACGCTCCTCGCCGCGGCGGCCGCCCGGAAGGCCGGCGCGCGCGGTGGTGACCGCTTCTTCGCGCTGAACGCGCTCTGGTTCCCAGCCGAAGCGGCCGCCCGGCAACCGTCACCCGGACTGCCGCTGGATTTTCACTTCCGCGGCCGCGCCGATCTCGCGATCCTGCGCTCGGCGTGGGCGGACCCGCGCGCCCTTTTTATCGGATTCAAGGCGGGGGACAACACGACCAACCATAGTCATCTCGACCTCGGCTCGTTTGTGCTCGACGCCGACGGGGTTCGCTGGGCCGTCGATCTCGGCCCCGACAACTACGACCTGCCGGCCTATTTCGGCGACCAGCGCTGGACCTATTTCCGGCTGAACAATCACAGCCATAACACGCTCACGCCCGGCGATGCCTTGCAGAACCCGAAGGCGGTCGCCCCCATCATTGCTTTCGGATCACTGCCCGACCGGGCCTTTGCCGTCGCCGACCTCACGCCGGCCTATCCCGGTGCGGCGAAGAAGATCCTGCGCGGGGTGGCGCTCCTCGACCGTGCCCGGGTGCTGGTGCAGGACGACGTCGCCGGACTTCGATCCGGCCTGCCGTTGCACTGGGGGCTGATTACGGGGGCGCAGATCGCCCTCTCGGCCGACGGCCGGACCGCCACGCTCACCGACAAGGGCCGCACGCTCCGCGCCGAAATCCTCGCCCCCTCCGACGGTGGGAAGTTCACGATCGGTTCCACCCAGCCGCCCAACCCGGACGAGAACCAGAACCGCGGCACGACCATGCTCGCGGTCGAGGCGGCTCCGACCGGAACCGAATTCCGCCTCGCCGTGCTCCTGACCCCGCTCGGCGACCACTGGCCCGCGCCGCGGCCGCGCCCCTCATTGCAATCGGTGGCGGAATGGCGTTAGCCGCGGATCGCCCCCACGCCTTCGCGCCCGGCGTCCTCACCGGACCCGTCCCACGGAACGGCGATCCGTGGCGATTGGCGGGCGGCCGGGCGCCCGGGTCGGACGGTTACGCCGCTCCTGAAGAACCTAGCAGCCCGTCGGGCTTCGAGCCCTTCAGGCTGCTAAAAGCAAAACCGCCCCTTTCATTGAGCAGGGAATATGATCCGATGAGCCCGTAGGACTCCAATTCGTGTGAAGATCGCCGAGATTCTGCCCGTTTCTCCGGGTTGGATTGGGCGGTTTTGCCAGTAGGAGGCTGGCCGGCCGGACGTTCGACAGCCTCCACGGCCCAAGTCCTGCTCCACAACCGAAGGTTATGCCTAATCTCCTCGCAGCCACCCTAGCTTACCTCGTGCAGGTCTTCGGCGGTAGCCTCGGCTACGCCATTGTGGCGCTATCGCTGGGCATCCGTGTCGCACTGCTGCCTCTCACAATCAAGCTCGCCCGGCGCTCGTTGCGCAGGCAGGCCCTCGTGCGTGCCCTGCAGCCAGAGATTGAAGAATTGAAGCGGCGATTCCAGAAGGATCCGCAGCGGTTATTCGATGAAATGGCCAAACTGTATCGGAAGCACCATTATAGTCCTTTCGATTTGCCGACCTTGGTCGGAGGGTTCATTCAGCTGCCGATCTTCGGACTGCTCTATACCACGATCCGAAGAGCTCTTGCGGCCGACAAGGCATTTCTCTGGATTCGGGATCTCGCGTCGCCGGACATGGCTTTGACCCTCGTGATCCTCTCTTTGACCGCAATGTCGGCTTACTGGATGCCCAACGCCTCTGAGAATGCCCGCACGACGATCATTGTCATTCAACTCCTGGTGACGTCGTTGTTTGTTTGGAAGC
>CAVRNM010000223.1:0-9122 GCA_963722225.1 uncultured Verrucomicrobiae bacterium | reverse complement strand
GGCTCGGCCGGAGACCCGCCCTCCAATCATATGATGAGCCCACAATCATTCGGTGAGCAGGTCCAACTCCCAGGAAACGGCGCTTGCGTTGTAGCCGGCCTCGCTGAGGCCGGTCCGGGGTCGGCGACCCCGGCTACATGTTTCCTCCCGTCCGAAGCAAAACGCGTTTTGCCGTCGGGGCTGCATAATCCCGGCTGAGCGCACGGCCTAGCGCGCCGTGGCCAGCGCCAGGCGCACGCCCAGGCCGAGCAGGATCACACCCATGACGCGCTCAAACCAATGTCCGGACCGGAGAAACGCGGCGCGCACGCGGTCGTGCGAGAAGAACAACGACAAAAGGGTGAACCAGCCCATCGTGACGACCGCCATCCAGACGCCATAGACGCCCTGGATGAGCACGGGCGTGCGGGGATTGATGACCACGGAAAAGAGCGCCACGAAAAACAGCGTGGCCTTCGGGTTGAGAGCGTTGGTGAGAAAGCCGGTGACAAAGGCCGCGCGGCGATCCGGCCCCGCCGGCCTTTCGGCTGCCGCCGTCCCGGGGGCGGCGGATCCGTCCGTGAACGGCCGGGCCCGGAGGGCCTTTGAACCGATCCAGGCGAGATAGACCGCCCCGAGCCATTTGAGTATGTTGAACGCGAGAACCGAACTCCGCACGAGCAGCCCGATCCCGAGAAGCGAATACGCCACATGCAGGAAAATACCGGTGCCGATGCCGAGGCTCGTCCAGATCGCGGGCCGCCGGCCAAACGTCACGCTCTGCCGGAGCACCATCGCGAAATCCGGTCCCGGACTCGCGACCGCCACAAAATGCGCCAGTGCAACGAGGAGAAATTCCGACCAGTAGTTGGCCATGGGTAGCGGGTATCTGAGTCTGTTTCTGGAGGCTTTGGGATTACTTGGAAATCAGTCCGGTGGCCGGGGCGGATTCGCTCAGAAAGCCGGTTGCCGGAAGTCGAAGGCTACGAGCATCCGTTCTGCGCATCTAAATCTGTTACTGGCAAACGTGTGGTCATCGGACGATGTCGTGAGAAATTCACGGCACCTGCGGCAGGTTATGGCGACTTGTGATTTCGGCATGGCCCGGGGCTGGATGTCAACGCCCCTGAATTATAGCAGTATTATCGGTGTTAGCTTGGCCGCCTGCCCCTGCGATCCGGCCGAACTCAATAACGGCTCGGGAAGCTCCGTTTCTCCGGGCTGCCCTGCCGGCGGGGTTCCGCGGAAACGCGCGCTCCCATCTTCATCCAGCCATCCATCAAAAAAATCCCCCATTGCTGCAGTCCAAAAACTCTGGGATGAAGGACGAATGCCGTTCCGATGGATCGAACCTGGCCTACCCGCGACCCTCCAGGCCCTCCGGCCCAAGCCGTCTGCCGCGTTCCCGGATTCGTTTCAAATTGATAGTTCTGTGGATTCTGAAAAAAGAATCGGCGATGGGCCCGCACCTTCCCCTCTGCGGCCTTGCTACTTATGTTTCGCGCTGTTCTTCGCGAGCCTGCCGGTTGTCATGGCGAATCCGGCCGGCATCCGAACGCCAGCCGACCTGATCGCCTATCTGACGCAGATTGCCGGAACCCATACCATTTCCGGACAGTATGTTGAGACCGGCGACCTGTCGCCGATCAACGCCATCCACGCCCGCACCGGCAAGTGGCTGGGCCTCATCAGCGGCGACTATTATCATTACGATCAAACGGGAGGAGTGCCAATCACGTCATTCAACGCCAGTGCCATCGCTTACTGGAATGCCGGCGGTCTGGTCGTGTTGAACCTGCACATGTCCAACCCAACTACGGGCGGCCCGGTGTATGACGTGTCCCAACTCGATGCCGCAGGCCTGCTGGCCCCTGGCACGGCCACGAACGCCGCCTTCATGAACTCGCTGAGGCAAGTCGCCGCGGGACTGAAGGAGCTGCAAGCCGCCGGAGTCGTTGTCATTTTTCGCCCTTTCCATGAGAATGGAGGCGGCTGGTTCTGGTGGGGAACAGGTTCCCGCCTCAACGCGGAACAGTTCATTGCCCTGTGGCGCTACACCTACACCTATCTGGAGAACACCCAGGGGCTGCACAACCTGGTGTGGCTCTTTGAGTCCGGTCAGCCGGGGATACCAACGACCACCAATTATCCCGGGGACGCCTATGTCGACATCGTCGGGCAGGATGTCTATACTGATTACCCGGCCGATGAATCCGTGGTCAGCGGTTACACGAAACTAGTCTCGACCGGGAAACTGGTCTGCATGGCGGAGTTCGGACCCAAGGCTCCAGAAGGGGGTGACCTCAACTTCGACGAGACCACCCTGGTGTCCGCCCTTCAAAATCAGATGCCCAAGACTGTCTTTTTCGTGCAATGGTGGGACGGGAACGCCGGGCGAGTCGGATGGGGCATGGCCGAGACAAAGAACGTTTCAACCGCGTTGAACCGTCCATGGATTATCAACCGCGATGACATATCGTTCCGGGGCGGGGCATCCCCCTAGCCCGCATATTTCATAGTTTTTGCCATCGCCACGATCATTCTTCTGCCGGCGGTTCCTCTGCTGGCGGTAGTGAAAGGATATGCGGGCTCATGCAGTCGAGCGTCGAGTGACGAGTGCCGAGCGGCAACACGAATGGTGACCGGCCCGCATGCGAGCTGTTTGCTCCGAACTTTGCGGATCGAACGCATTCGACTTTCGACTCTCGCCCTTCGACTGCACCGTTCGGCTGAGCCACCTGCGATAAGAGTCTGAGCAGGTTGCGAGCTGGCTGCAGGAACAGAGGCAGATCCCGGCGGAGGGAAGGCCCGGCTGGGCGGATCTGGCCGGAGCCCGGCGGCGAGCTACAGATCAGGCGGCACTGTCGCCAGCGCCTCCTCAAACGTCGTAATGCCGTCTTTCACCTTCAGCATGCTGTCCTGGTGCAGCGTCTTCATGCCGTGGCGGATCGCGATGCGCTTCAGCTCGGCGGTCTCGATCTTCCGGTTGATGCCCTCGACCAGCTCATCGTTGATCTCCATGAGTTCGTGGATGCCCACGCGACCCTTGAATCCGCTCCGATTGCACCGCGGGCAGCCGTCGGGCTTGTGCTTGAAGATCTGGCCGCTCCAACCAATCGCCTTCTCGATCAGCTCCTTTTCGCGGCCCGCCGGCTCCACCGGCTGCCGGCAATTCTTGCATACCCGCCGCATCAGGCGTTGGGCGCAAACGCACAGCAGCGAAGCCGAGATCATGAACGGCTCGACGCCCATATCGGTCATGCGGGCCACGGCGCTGGGCGCATCGTTGGTGTGCATCGTACTCAACAGCAAGTGGCCGGTCAACGCGGCCTCGACCGCGATTTCCGCCGTCTCCCGGTCGCGGATTTCGCCCACGAGGATCACATCCGGGTCCTGCCGCAAAAACGAGCGCAACGCCGTGGCAAATGTCAGCCCAATCTGGCGGTGCATCTGCATCTGGTTGATGCCCGCCAGCGTGTATTCGATCGGATCCTCCGCCGTTCGGATGACAATATCCATCGCGTTGATCTCGTTGAGCGCGGAGTAGAGCGTCATCGATTTTCCCGAACCGGTCGGCCCGCAGTGCAGGATCATGCCGTAGGGCTGGCGGATGACCCGCCGGTAGACCGCCAGATTCCCTTCCGTGAAGCCGAGCGCCTGCAATGGCAGGGTGCTTTTCTGCTTGTCGAGGATGCGCAGGACCATGCCCTCTCCGTAGTTCAGCGGCGCCGTGGCCACCCGCAGGTCGATGTCGATGCTCTTCTTGGTGTATTGCTTGAACACGATGCGGCCGTCCTGGGGCAGGCGGCGTTCCGCAATGTCCAGGTTGCTCATGATCTTGAAGCGTGCCACCAACGCGCCCGCCACCTTGAAGGGCAGGCGCAGCTTTTCCTGGCACACGCCGTCAATTCGATAGCGGACGATCAATTCCTTCTCCCATGGCTCAATATGGATGTCGCTGGTCCCCGCGTAATAGGCGTCTTCGATGATCCGGTTGGCCAGGTCGATGATCGGCCCGGACTCTTCACTGGCGAGATCCTCTTCCTTGATCTCATCGTTGAGCCCGAATTCGGTTCCCAGCTGCTCGACGACATCGGTAAACTGGGCCTCGACCTGCTGGCTCTTGCTTAACTTGTCACGCAGTTCCCGCTCCCGGCCCAAAACACGGACGACCTTCTTGCCGGTCATCTCGTGAATCTTCGTCACCACCGCCACCTCGAACGGGTTGGCGAGCGCCACCAGCAGGTAATCGCCCACCTGACCGACCGGGAGCACGAGATTCTGCTGGCAGAAGTCCTCCGGAATGCGCTCGAACGTGGTCGGACCAATCTGGTAGCGCTGCACGTTGTAAGGCGCCAGTGCGTGGGCGCGCGCCCGGGCCACGAGCAGCTGGAAATCCGAAATGTGGTATTCCTCCTGCAGGAGCTTGTCCAGCGCGGTGCCGTTGAGATCGGTCGGCGTGGCGAGGATCGTCTCCTGCTGCTCGGGCGAGAGACGGTTCATCTCCTCGAGCTTGGCTAGGATTTGTTGCTGGACCTTGCCGAGTGCCATGGGAATCAGGCGCTTTTCGCCACCGGCGCGCGCGAGTGGCCCTTGCCGGGCTCAGCTGCGCGCGAGTGGCCCTTGCCGGGCTCAGCCGCCCTGGCGGGCGGCACTCCGATCTTCTCCAGGAAATCCGAGACCACCTCGAGCGTCGTGGCGTACCAGAGGATGTTTCCCCCCAGCTGTTTCTCCCAATGGGATCGCACCGCCGTACTCATGTAATAGGCGCTCGCCACGAAATAAAAATCGTCCTCCTTGTCAAACGGCACCGTCCACGTGGCCCAGCACGAGCCCAGATCGACGTTTTTCCGCAACTCTTCGGGCACGTCGTAGTTCCGCAGGTCGATGAGGCCGATTCCGTCGGTCTCCAGCAGGTGGTGCAGCAAATCGCCCTCCCCCAGCACCTTCTTCTCATACATCAACACACCCAGCAGGGTGGCCTGGTGTTCCGCATCGCTTTGCAGCAGCTCGAGCAGCCGTTCGTTCGCCGCCATCAGGTCGTCGACTTTCACCAAGTTCGCCTCCACCAATGCCGCGCCCAGCGTCCGATTGGCGCGCATGAGCAATGAACGGTGGGCCGACATGAGACGACAGATTGTTCAATTCGCCGGCGAAGGCGACTCCTTTTCGCGGGCGAGGTGGGCGCGCACGCGTTTTGACAATTCCCTTTTCAGCGGCGGAATCCCGGCGCCGGTCTCACACGACACCTCGAGGATCCGGGCCCGGCAGCGGCGCTTGAACCGGACGAGCTTCGCGGCCGCGCCGGCCAGGTCCATCTTGTTGGCAACGATCAATCGCGGTTTCCTGGCCAGCGCCGGATCATAAAGCGCCAGCTCGCGCAGCAGCGTCGCATAATCGTCACCCGGGTCGCGGCCATCGCAACCCGCCATGTCGAGCAGGATCACGAGCAGGCGGCAGCGCTCGATGTGGCGCAGGAACCGGTGCCCCAATCCGCGATCCTCACTGGCTCCGGCAACCAGCCCCGGGATATCCGCGATCTGGAGGCGATGCGGCCGCCGGGGATCCTCGCTGGCGTCGCAGACCCCGATCTGCGGATGCAGCGTGGTGAAGGGATAGGAGGCCGTCCGCGGCCGCGCGTTCGTCAGCCGGGCGATCAGGGACGACTTCCCCGCGTTGGGAAAACCGACGAGACCCACATCGGCGATGCTCTTCAGCACCAGTCGATAAACCCCGTGCTCGCCGGGCTGGCCCGGGTTGGCATTCCGCGGGGCGCGATTCGTCGACGACTTAAAACGGGTGTTCCCCCACCCGCCGTTGCCTCCCTTGCTCAGAATGACGTTCTGTCCGTCCGCAATAATCTCCGCGACGGCGAGCCCCGTCTGCTGGCTGATGACCACGGTGCCGAGCGGGAGCTTGAGCACGACGGATTTGCCATCGCGGCCATGGCAGTCCTTGCCCTGCCCATTCCCGCCATGTCCCGCTCTCCACTGCGGGCGGTATTGAAATCGACGAGGTTGTTGGTGTCGTCGTCCCCCACCAGGATCACGTCGCCTCCGCGCCCGCCGTCGCCGCCGTTGGGTCCGCCCCACGGCTCGAATTTTTCGCGGCGGAAGCTGGCGCAGCCGCGCCCGCCGGCACCGGCCTGCACCTTGATGATACACTCGTCGACAAACATTCCGGCCATTGTGCAGAAAGCCCCCTCCTTGCCAATCCCCGGTTGACACCTCTTCCAGCCACGCCTTAGCTCCCCCTTTCGCCCATGATTTCCTGGATCCAACGCTCCTTCCAGCATCACTTTCGCGTCGTCTTCGGTGTCCTGCTGGCCGTTACCATCATCTCGTTCATCTTCCCAATCGGCCGCCGCCACGAGCAGGCGCAGCGACTTTCCTCGACCAAGTGCGCGGCAAGGAACCAACGGCGCCGCTTCGAACATCGTCCCGGCCGCGGCGGCCAGCGCGCCGTGCAGCGCCGCCGGAGGCGCGGCGGCGAGCAGCGCGGCGAGCCCGAGCAGGCGGACGGCGGGCGGAAGACGCTTCGTCGGGGCATGAGGTGCGTTCGCAGGACGGGCGAGCGGAGCTGGCCGGAAAACCGACTAAGAAGGACGCGATGACCAAGATCGCCGCCCCGCGGGGAACGGCAGACCTTCTATCCCCCCGAAAGCGCGCGTTGGCAAGCGCTCGACTCGCGCATCCACCAGATCGCGCGGCGTTTCGGGTACAGCGAGATCCGCACGCCGATGTTCGAGGCGACCGAACTGTTCGTCCGCGGCGTCGGCGAGACGACCGACATCGTCGAGAAAGAGATGTACACGTTCCTCGACAAGGGCGGCCGCAGCCTCACCTTGCGCCCAGAGTGGACGGCCCCCGTCGTGCGCGCGATGCTCGAGCACAACCTCTTCGACCGCAGCGGCTCTACACGGTGAAGAGCCGCTGCAGTCCGAGGGCGAAGAGGTTGTGCTCGAGCATCGCGCGCACGACGGGGGCCGTCCACTCGGGGCGCAAGGTGAGGCTGCGGCCGCCCTTGTCGAGGAACGTGTACATCTCTTTCTCGACGATGTCGGTCGTCTCGCCGACGCCGCGGACGAACAGTTCGGTCGCCTCGAACATCGGCGTGCGGATCTCGCCGTACCCGAAACGCCGCGCGATCTGGTGGATGCGCGAGTCGAGCGCTTGCCAACGCGCGCTTTCGGGGGGAGAGAGGTCTCCGTTCCCCGCGGGGCGGCGATCTTGGTCATCGCGTCCTTCTTAGTCGGTTTTCCGGCCAGCTCCGCTCGCCCGTCCTGCGAACGCACCTCATGCCCCGACGAGCGTCTTCCGCCCCGCCGTCCGCCTGCTCGGGCTCGCCGCGCTGCTCGCCGCCGCGCCTCCGGCGGCGTGCACGGCGCGCTGGCCGCCGCGGCCGGGAGATGTTCGAAGCGGCGCCGTTCGTTCTTGCCGCGCACTTGGTGCGAGGAAAGTCGCTGCGCCTGCTCGTGGCGGCGGCCGATCGCTGAAGATGAACGAGATGGGCTAACGATCAGCAGGACACCGAAGACGACGCGAAAGTGATGCTCGAAGCATTGTTGGATCCCGGGCATCGTCCGCGCGGGGGGGAGCTAAATATTTGCTGAGAGAGGTCGCGACCGGGGATTGGCAAGGAGAGAACTCTCCACGCGTCGCCGGAATGTTTGTCGACGAGAGCCCTCATCAAGGTGCAGGCCGCTACCAGCGGGCACGGCTGCGCCAGCTTCCGCCGGGAAAAATTCGAGAGCATGGGGCCGACCCGACGGCGGCGACGGCGGGCGAAGAGGCAACGTGATCCTGGTGGGGGACGACGACACCAACAACCTCGTCGATTTCAAATACCGCCCCGCCGTGGAGAGCGGGACATCGCGGGAATGGGCAGGGCAAGAGACTGCCATGGCCGCGATGGCAAATCCGTCCGTGCTCAAGCTCCCGCTCGGCACCGTGGTCATCAGCCAGCAGACGGGGCTCGCCGTCGCGGAGACGTTTGCGGACGGAGAGGACGTCATTCTGAGCAAGGGAGGCAACGGCGGGTGGGGGAACACCCGTTTTAAGTCGTCGACAATCGCGCCCCGCGGAATGCCAACCCGGGCCAGCCCGCGGAGCACAGGGGGTAAAGAGCTCATTGTGAAGAGCATCGCCGATGGGGTCTCGTCGGTTTTACCGACGCGAGGAGGTCAGTCCCTGATCGCCCGGCTGACCAACGCCCCCGCGCGGACAGCCTCCTATCCCTTTCACCACGCTGCGGTCCCCAGATCCGGGGTCTGCGACGCCAGCGAGGATCCCCGGCGGCCGCATCGCCTCCAGATCGCGGATATCCCGGGGCGGCTGGTTGCCGGAGCCAGTGAGGATCGCGGATTGGGGCCACGCGTTCCTGCGCCACATCGAGCGCTGCCGCCTGCTCGTGATCCTGCTCGACATGGCGGGTTGCGATGGCCGCGACCCGTGACTGAGATTATGCGACGCTGCTGCGCGAGCTAGGCACTTTGATGATCCGGCGCTGGCCAGGAAACCGCGATTGATCATTAGAGATGGACCTGGCCGGCGCGGCCGCGAAGCCCGTCCGGTTCAAGCGCCGCTGCCGGGCCCGGATACTCGAGGTGTCGTGTGAGACCGGCGCCGGGATTCCGCCGCTGAAAAGGGAATTGTCAAAACGCGTGCGCGCCCGCGACACCCGCGAAAAGGAGTCGCCTTCGCCGACGAGTGCAATCTGTCGTCTCATGTCGGCCCACCGCTCATTGCTCATGCGCGCCAATTAGAAATTAAGCGCGGCATTCCAAGGTGGAGGCGAACTTGGTTGAAAGTCGACGACCTGATGGCGGCGAACGAACGGCCGCTCATTATGCTGCAAAGCGATGCGGAACACCAGGCCACCCTGCTGCGTCTCATGATGTATGAGAAGAAGGTGCTAATTGAGGGACATTCACTGCACCACCTGCTGGAGACCGACGGAATCAGCCTCATCAACCTGCGGAACTACAGACGTGCCCGAAGAGTTGAGGAAAAACGTCGATCTGGGCTCGTGCTGGGCCGCGTGGACGGTGCCGTTTGACGAGGAGGACAATTTTGATTTCGTGGCGAGCGCCTATTACATGAGTACATAGATGTGATGCCCATTGGGAGACAAAGCCGATAGTT
>CAVRNM010000222.1:0-4922 GCA_963722225.1 uncultured Verrucomicrobiae bacterium | reverse complement strand
AGCTGCAGGTGACCAGGAACACGCCGCCGGCGTTCCTGCTGACCACCTTCGAAGACGGGTTGGTGCCGGCGGAGAACTGCCTCGGATTCTTCGAGGCGATGCGACGCGCCGGGGTGCCGGCGGAGTTGCACGCATATGAGAAAGGGCCCCACGGATTCGGCCTTCGTCCCGGTTTTGGTCCGGTTTCGGAATGGCCCAAGGCGGGCGAGCAGTGGCTGCGCCTCCACGGCTGGGCGGCCGTGGCGCCCTAGCAGCCTGTCGGGCTTCGAGCCCATCAGGCTGCTAAAAGCAAAACCGCCTCTTTCATTGAGCAGGGAATATGATCCGATCAGCCAATATGACTCCAATTCGTGTAAAGATCGCTGAGATTCTGCCCGTTTCCCCGGGTTGGATTGGGCGGTTTTTCCAGTAGGAGGCTGGCCGGACGGAAGTCCGACAGCCTCCTAGCGGCCGGGGGTTTCCCTCCTCAGCCGGGCCTCATGCAATTGAAGAGATAGTCGCCAAGAGGCGCACCATTTGGCGTCGTTGACGGCGTACGGCGGGCTGGCGGTGTGGACTCGCTTTATCACCGAGCGCGGGCTGCGTGAGCAGTTGCGCGCCGCGCCGACATCGAAAACCGGCTCAAGGAACTCCTCGCCCAGGCCTGGAGCCCACCATGGCGGGTGGCACGTTCACCGCCATGTCCATCCGCGGCACCAACCTCCCGACGATCCTGCATGCGGCCTCGCATCCCCGGGACCTCGGCCCCAGTAACCCACGGGAAATCGAGGAAATCGCACGCGCCGCCGGCAATTGAACGTCGCGATCGTGGATTTCGCGCCGCGATCCGGGCGAAGCGTCTGTAACGTCACTGACGAATGGAGCTGCCGCCACGGCCCGAAAAAGGCCAACGGGGTCGACGTCATGTTCCTCGTCAACGGCCTGCCGGTCGCGCTGGTCGAAACCAAGAGTCCGGCGGTGAAGAACGCGATGGAGAAGGCGTTGGCACCGGCGGCCCGCTACCACGCGGAGATCGTGCGCGAACTCGTGCCTCTGCGCGTGGCCAACCACGGTCGCCGGTGTAAGAGAATGGTCTCAAGCTATCCCGCCCGGCGCGGATAAGAAGGCCTCCTCTGAAAACAGGGGCCGGGGCGCGGCACAAACGGATCGGCGCTCCCGCCAGCGGGATTGCTGCCCCAAAGGGCAAGTCTGACGCCCGCAGTTTCCAGCGTCCGCTGGAAACTGATTCAGACATAATCCTGGTATTCCGGCACGAACATGCGGGCGCGGATGTCGGCCTCGAGATCGGCCGGGCGCGGCCGGCGGGCGAGGCCCGCGCGATGCGCCTCGTCGGCCACCGCGGTCGCAATCTGGACGGAGACGTCGCGGATCTTGGACAGCGCCGGGTAGACGCGGCCGAGCGCGAGATCGGCTTCGCCCACTTGCGCGGCGAGCGTGCGGGCGGCGGTCAGGAACATGCCGTCCGTGATCCTGGCCGCCTCGCAAACGAGCGCCCCCAGGCCGACCCCGGGGAAGATGTAGACGTTGTTGCCCTGGCCCGGAACATAGGTGCGGCCGGCGAGCGTGACGGGCGGGAACGGGCTGCCGCTCGCAAAGACGGCGCGGCCTTCCGACCACTGGTAGGCCTGCTCCGCGGTGCATTCCGCCTTCGAGGTGGGATTCGAGAGGGCGAAGATGATCGGACAGGGTTAAGCGCGGCCATCCGCGCGACGATCTCGCGGGTAAAGCCCTGCGCCTGGCCCGAGACCCCGATCAGCGCCGTGGGGCGATGGACCTCCAGCGCTGCGGCGAGCGTCGCGACGGGAGGATGATCCTGCGCATAGGGTTCCTTGTGCTCGGCCAGCGTCCCGGCCGGTGGCGCACCACCAGGCCCTGGGAATCGACGAACCAGCAGCGGCTGCGGGCCTCGGCCTCGCTGATGCCCTCCTGCCCCAACGCCGACACGAGCAAGTCGGCGATGCCGGTGCCGGCTTCGCCCGCGCCCAGGAAAAGCAGTCGCTGGTCGCGCAGCCGGCCGCCGGTCAGACGCAATCCGGCGAGCAGGCCGGCCAGGGCGACAGACGCCGTGCCCTGGATGTCGTCATTGAAACTGCAGATCTGATCCCGGTACTGGCGGAGCAGCCGGAAGGCGTTGGTGTTGCCGAAGTCCTCCCATTGCAGCAGCGCCTTGGGGTAGGCCTGCTGGACGGCGGCGACAAACTCGGCGATGAAGGCGTCGTACTCGGCGCCGCGCACGCGCCGTTGGTTGATTCCGATGTACAGCGGATCCTCGTGCAACTTGGTGTTGTCCGTTCCGACATCGAGCGTGATCGGCAGGCAGTAGTACGGGTGCAGGCCGGCGCAGGCGGTGTAGAGCGACAGCTTGCCGACCGGAATGCCCATGCCGAGCGCGCCGAGATCGCCCAGGCCGAGGATGCGCTCGCCGTCGGTGACGACGATCATGCGCGCGTCCGGATGCGGCCAGTGTCGCAGGATTTCCGCGACCCGGCCGCGTTCGCGGATGCTGATGAACAGGCCGCGCGAGCGCCGGAAGATGGCGCCGTATTCCAGGCAGGCCTGGCCGACGGTCGGCGTGTAGATGATGGGAATCATCTCCTCCGCATGCGCCTCCACCAGCCGGTAGAAGAGCGTCTCGTTCCGATTCTGGAGGGTCGTCAGGAAGATATACTTCTCGAGCGGATCCGGCTTGCGCTGGAAATTGCCGTAGACCCGCACGAGCTGCTCCTCGATCGTGAAAACCCGCGGGGGCAGCAGGCCGCGGAGGCCCAGGACATCGCGCTCCCGCTCGGAGAAGGCCGTGCCTTTGTTGAACAGGGAATTGGTCAGGATGGCGGACCCCGTCGGCAGAAGGAATCCCCCGTGCGGGCGGAGGCCTTCATCTGGATCGTAGGAAGTCATGAGGGATATTTAAAGGATCGGGCCGGATGAGGCGATGCAAAATGCTCGCGCGGCGGAGTCCGCGGCACCAGCGGGGAGAGCAAAAACGGTTCCCGGAATCGGAGGCAACCTCCCCGGCCGCTGGTGGGGCCGCCGACCCGGCCGGCCGGGTGCCGGACGGGCGGGGCTGCGATTTTCCGCCTTCCGGAATGCGCCCCGGGTCCCGGGGCCGCCCGGCCTGGCTCCCGGGATCCGCCCGCCGGCGGTCCGCGGGGACCGGCGGAGCAGGTGTAACAAGAAAATAACTACCCCGCTTTGCCGGCGGCGGGCCGGCGCCGGCGCGGCGTGGGTGGGGCGGCCGGATTTCCCTCTGGGAATCCCCGGATTTCCCTCTAGAATTTCGTTGCATTGAGAGGGAAGGGCACTATGACGAAGTCCACTATGGCAAAGAAACCCGCCCGCACCCCGAATGCTAAGTTCATGGCCCCGGTCACTCCGGACGCCGTCCTTTCCGCCGTCGTTGGCAGCAAGCCGCTGCCCCGCACCGAGCTCACCAAGAAACTGTGGGATTACATCAAGAAGAACGGTCTGCAGGACAAGAAAGTGAAGACCATGATCAATGCTGACGACAAGCTGAAGGCCGTGTTCGGCGGCAAGTCGAAGGTCAGCATGTTCGAAATGACCAAGCTGGTTTCCGGTCACGTGGCGAAATAGGGTTTCCTTTTTTCTTTTGGGACGCCGTCCGGGAGTTTTCCCGGGCGGCGTTTTCTTTTGACCGGGAGGAGACAGCGGACGAATGCCGCCGTGGTCATGGCGGAAAAATCCGCTTGACAGGAGAGATATTAAAGTGATATCACAATAATATCTTCCATGAACCGGCTCCCCAGATTCGTCAGGCGGTGTGAAACGCCAACGCCCTTTCCGCTGCTGGTGGTTCCGGGGATGGGGCTCATCGCCGGCGTTGTTCTGGCCTGCGCGAATTGGAGCGCGGGTGGAACTCCGGTGGCGGCGTCCGCCCCGTCGGACTGGATCGCAACGGCCATGCCCATGGTGCCATTGTTCGTCATTCTTATCCTACCCTCCTACCATGAATAACTCAGAACTTGCGGTTGATTCCCGGAATCGCGAACTCCCGGTGCGCGCAGCCAGTGGCTGGCTGTTGCTGTTCATCATCTTGGCCCTTTATGTCGCTGCCGTCTGGGCATTTGTTTCCGGGCTCTTGGCCGCCACTTCTTATCACCCGGGCGGAGGCGGGTTGCTGGCGGCCTCCGGAGTCATCCTCGTGCTGGCGGTCACCGGCAGCATCGGCTTCTTCACGCTCCAGCCGAACGAAGCCGCCGTGTTGATCCTCTTCGGCGCCTACAAGGGCACGGTGCGCGACAGCGGATTCTTCTGGACGAACCCGTTAAATCTCAAGGTTAAGATTTCGCTCCGCGCCCGCAACTTCAACGGGGACAAGCTCAAGGTGAACGACAAGCGCGGCAATCCCATCGAGATCGCCGTGGTGGTCGTCTGGCGCGTCCAGGACACCGCCCAGGCCTCTTTCGACGTCGACATCGATTTGCGCGCGCGCCTGCGATTCCAGCCAGGCTTCGGGGTACTGGCGATAGAGCGGATGGCCGTGGTCGGCGGCTTCGGGCGAGCGGGCGCGGTCCGAACTCCTCCACCAGGCGCTCGATCTCGGGCGTATGGTGGGCGCGCGCGGGGCGCCGTTCGGAGAGGCCGAAGAACAACTCGCCGCCCGAGATCTCGGCGAATTCGATGCCGCGCACGCGCAGGCTGGCGCGGCCATCGTGGCGGGGATTCGCTCCACGCCGGGGAGGGCGGCAATGGCTCGCCAGGGTTCGGGTTGGGTGGGTGCGCCGTGGTTCGGCTCGGGCCGGCGGCAAGGCTCCAGGCGGGTGTCCAGGTTGCCGTGGTCGCGCGGGTCGACGCCGCGATGAAATCCTCTTCGCCGTAAGTGAAGAGCTCGAAGCGGGCGGCCGCGGGGTCGAGGCACAGCAGGCGCAGCGCGGCGGAGCGCTCGTGGCCCGCCGGAACGTAGA
>CAVRNM010000221.1:0-7178 GCA_963722225.1 uncultured Verrucomicrobiae bacterium | reverse complement strand
ATCGCGTGCGCCAATCTCGCCAATCTTCAGCTCGCGCGCGCCACGGCCAACGTCCGGGATCTCGCCATCCGCTCCGCTCTCGGCGCGTCCCGCTTCCGCCTTATCCTGCACCAGCTCACCGAGTGCATGGTGCTCGCCGGCGCCGGCGGGCTCGGCGGCCTGCTCGTGGCCTTGTGGGTCAACGCGGCGCTCGGCAGCGCCATTCGCATCGGCGACTCCGGCGGCCTGGCCATGTCCATGAATGGCCGGATCCTCGCCGCCACCTTCCTCGTCTCGCTGCTGACGGGCGTGCTGTTTGGCCTTCTGCCCGCGTGGCTTGCCTCGCGCAGCGACGCCGTCACCATGCTCAAGCAGCAGCATCGCGGCTCGACCTCCGGCAAAGGGGCGCATTTCGCCCGCCACGCGCTGATCGTGGCGGAGGTCGCCCTGGCGCTGGCGCTCCTCTCCGCGGCGGGTGTGATGATCCGCGGCTTTCAGGCCATGCTCAAGCGGGCCAGCGGCTGGGATACCGATCGCGTGCTCGTGGCCAACATCCACGTGCCGGAACAGTCCACCTATGACACCGAGGAGAAACGCCGCGTCGTGATCAAGAAACTCGAGTTGCGGCTCGCCCAGATTCCCGGCGCGGAACGCACCGCCGTCTGCACGACCGTGCCGACATTCGGATACTCGAAAGAACAACCCATCCAGGTCGCCGGCCAGACGTCCGACGATCCCGACACAACAACCGAACGCCGGATACACCATGGTCGGGTCGGACTTTTTCGCCACGCTGGGCATCCCGCTGCTCGCAGGCCGGACATTCTCTCCTGACTTGCGCGCTGACAACCCGCCCGTCGTCGTGGTCAATGAAGCGCTGGCCCGGAAGTTCTGGCCGGGGGAAAGTGCCATCGGCAAGCGCCTTGCCGACCGCCAGGGCGACGCGATGGTCTCGCGGGAAATCATCGGTGTCGTGGGCGACGTCCATTTTCCGCTCAACCCCGGAAATCCGGACACCATGCTGCAAGTATACAAGCCCCTGGTGAACGAGCCGTGGGGCTATCTGCATCTCGTCGTGCGCAGCCGCTCGCCGTTGGGATTTAAGAACGACGTGCGGCACGCGGTCGCGGACGTCGATCCCGACGTCGCCATCGAGGAACTGTACACGATGCCGGAGGCGGTGGATCGCTTCGAACACAACATCGTTGTCATCAACCACACCCTGGGCGGGTTTGCTTTGCTGGGGCTCGTGCTGGCCGCGGTGGGACTTTACGGCGTGATCTCCAACCTGGTCGCGCAGCGCACCGGCGAATTCGGCATCCGGCTCGCGCTGGGGGCCAGGCCCGGCGATGTGCTGGCGCTCGTGCTCGGCATCGGCATCCGCCTCACCCTCCTCGGCCTCGCGATCGGCAGCGTGTTGGCCTACGCCCTCAATCGCATCCTGGGTTCCTCGATGCCCCGCATGGCGGGCACGGATCCCGTCACGCTGACCGCCGTCGCGGCCGTGCTCTTCACCGTCGCGTTATTTGCGTGCTGGGTGCCCGCCCGCCGCGCGACGCAGGTCAACCCGCTCGAGGCGCTGCGCTCTGAGTGAAAGTGCGGGTGAAGGTGAGAGTAAAATCCGGCCGCCGAGCCTCTCTTTTCTCCCTGCATTCCGCCTGACCCGTTCTTTCGCCTCTTCCGCTTACTCTTTTTCCCCACCCCCACCTTCACTCTCACCTTCACTTTCTCCTTCACCCTCGCTCTCACTCTCACTTTCCCCTCCCATGTCCGACCTCTGCTACGCCTTCCGCACCCTTGGCAAATCGCCCGGCTTCACCGCCGTCGCCATCGCGACGCTCGCCATCGCCATCGGGGTCAACTCGGCGATCTTCTCGCTCGTCAACAGCCTATTCCTCCGCCCGTTGGTGCCGTATCGGCCCAGCGAGGTGATGAACATCTACACCGCACGCAAGGCGGCCAACCGCGACTACCGCCAGTTCTCCTACGCCGAATTCACCGCCCTGCGCGAATCCAATCCGGTCTTTCGAGACATCGCCGCGATGAGCTTCACGCTGGTCGGCGTCGGCCGCGACGAAGCCGTTCGTCGGAGCTTCGTCTTTCTCGTGTCAGACAACTTCTTTCCGCTGCTGGGCGTCACTCCTGGTGCCGGCCGGTTTTTCACCGCGGCCGAAACGCGCCCGAATAGCAATGTTCCCGCCGTCGTCGCCGGCTACTCGCTGTGGCAACGCATGGGAGGTCACACCGACTTCATCGGCAGCACGCTGCAGATCAATGGACAGCCGTTCACCGTCGTCGGCGTGACCCCGCGGGGTTTTAGCGGCGTCAGCGCCGTCCTGGCTCCGGACCTCTGGTTTCCGCTCGGGGTCTATAGCCAGCTCTTCAATCCGATGAGCGGGGGTAGTGTCGAGACGGCCGACCTGGCCCGTCCGGCCAGCTATTCGCTCAATCTGATGGGGCGCCTGCAGCCGGGCCTCGATGCGGCATCCGCGACTCCCCTGCTGGCGCCCCTGGCCAAGCGCCTCGACGCGCTCCAACCGCCGGAGAGCGCCCCCGCCGGTGAGCGGGAACTGCAGATCCAGGCCCCCACGCGCCTCAGCGTCAGCGATCGTCCGACCGAAGACCCGCCGTTGGCGCTCGCCGGGCTGTTGCTCGGGATGGCCGCCGTCGTGCTCCTCATCGCCTGCCTGAACCTTGCGAATGCGCTGCTGGCCCGCGGCACCGCCCGCACCAAGGAAATCGCGATCCGCCTTTCACTAGGCGCCACGCGCTGGCAAATCGTTCGGCAACTGCTCGTCGAGGGATTGGTTCTCGCTCTGGCCGGCGGGATCATCGGCATGCTGATTGCCGAATGGAGCGACAGTGTGCTGGCGGAGTCGCTCAATGGCATGTTCCGCACGATGAATTTCTCGTTGTCCATCGAGTTGCGGCCGGACGCGCGGGTGCTGGGCGCCACGCTCATCTTCGCTATCGTGGCCACGCTCATCTTCAGCCTCGGACCGGCGCTCAAAGCCGTCCGTGTCGACCTGGTGAGCGACCTCAAACGGCAGACCGGAGACGCCGCTGGCGCCGGAAAGGGGAATCGTTTCTTCTCCGGACGTCATTGTCTGGTCATGGCGCAGATCGCGCTCTCCCTGGTTCTCCTCTTCAGCGGCGGCCTGTTCTTCCGGGGCGCGTTGAAGGCGGCGGGACTTAACCTCGGCTTCGACCTGTCCGGAGGGTTGGTCGCGGAACTGGACTTCGCCATGTCCCGGGTGCCTGCCGCCACTAGTCGTCAAAGGCTGCTCGATGCGCTCGGGCGGATCCAAGCCTTTCCTAGCGTACGCCAAGCTGCGCTCGCCACGCTGATCCCCTACAGCAATACGTTCGTGATGCAGCGGATCGCCCCCGCCGAGACTCCCCTCGTCACCGACCCCAAGGCGCCGCAATCCGGAGTCGACGGCGTCTATGCCGCGATTACTCCCGACTTTTTTGAGATCATCGGCGTGCGCCTGCTCCAGGGCCGGAAGTTCACCCAAACCGAGGTGCAGAGCCGCGCGGCTCCGCCGGTTGCAATCATTGATTCCCGGATGGCAAAGGAATTGTTCCCCAAAGGCGATGCGCTGGGCCGTCGGATTCGGTACACCACGCCGCCCACCGACGGGACACCGGCCGAGATGGAGATCGTCGGCATCGTCTCGCCACACCGCCAGCAACCGCGCACCGGGGAGGCCGATCCCCGTCTGTATGTGCCACTGGCCCATAGCTCCAGCCCGAGCGTCTACGCCGTCGCCCGTTGCGTCGCCGATCAACGTCCTGTGGTCGTTGCCACGATCGCCGCCCTGCGCAAGGACCTGCGGGCGTTTGATCCCGATCTGCCGATTCTGCGACTGGCTCCCTATTCCGACTTGGTCGACGGCAATTTCAGCCTTTGGGGAATCCGGCTGGGCGCAGTGATGTTCGGCGCTTTCGGTGGCATTGCCCTCCTGCTCGCAGTCGTGGGCGTTTACGGCGTCAAGGCCTACACCGTGGCCCGTCGCACCCGTGAGATCGGCATCCGGATGGCGCTCGGCGCCATGCCCAGAGACGTGTTCGCCCTCGTCATGACGCAAGGCGCGTGGCAAACGGCTTTCGCCGTCGCCACCGGGACCGTCCTGTCGCTGCTCGTAGGCAAGGCGCTTTCCGGAATGCTCTTCAACGTCAGCCCGACCGACCCCCTTGTGCTTGGCACTGCTATCGCGCTTCTCGCCGCCTCCGCGCTGCTGGCCTGTTACCTGCCAGCGAGGCGCGCGACCAAGGTCAACCCGACCGAGGCGCTGCGGGCGGAGTGAGAATGAAAGTGAAAGTGAGAGTGAAGGTGAAGATGGAACCCCGCCACCGCCCTAACCCGCTCTTTTTCTCAGATTCCGTCTGACCAATCCTCTCCGCTTCCCTTTCACTTTCCCTTTCACCTTCACTCCGACTCTCACCCTCACTCTCACTTTCACCTTCACTCTCACTTTCACTCCCACCCCATGAACTCACACCCCCTCCTCCCGCTCGTCGTGCTCGGCGCGCTGCTGCTTTCCAGCGGCACCAACGTCAAGGTCCACGCCGATGATTCGCCGTTCGGCGACAACACCTGGAAACGCATCGTCCGACTGAACGGCGACTGGAAATTCTCCATCGGCGACAGCCCTGACTGGGCCGCGCCGGAGTTTGCCGACCGGGACTGGACGATGATCCGCGCCCCGGCGGAATGGCAGTCCGAGGGCTACCGGGACTACAACGGTTACGCGTGGTACCGGAAGACGTTCGTGTTTCCCGCCGGCCACGAAAAGGAATCGGTCTTCCTGTCTCTCGGTCGGATCGACGATGCCGGCCAGGTATATCTGAACGGAAAACTCATCGGAGCTTCCGGGGAATTCCCGCCCCACTACCTGTCGGCCTACGATAAAGCCACCGTCTTCGAAGTGCCCCCCGGAAGTCTTCTGGTGGGACGCGACAACGTCCTCGCCGTTCGCGTTTACGACGGAGGCGGGGTCGGCGGACTCGTCGAAGGCCTCCTGTGTTTCTTCACCACCGATGTTCCGCGACCCGAGGTCGTCCTGAGCGGAGTATGGAAGTTCCACCCGGGCGACAACGCCGAGTGGAAACAAGAACATTGCGACGAGTCCGGCTTCGCCGACATTCCCGTTCCGAGCTACTGGCAGAATGCCGGCTACCCGCAGCTGCACGGCTATGCCTGGTACCGCAAGACCTTCACCCTCTCGACCGCGCCGACCGACAAGACGCTCGTTCTGATGCTGGGCAAGATCGACGATTTCGACGCGGTCTATCTCAACGGTACTTTGGTCGGCTCCACCGGGGCCATCGATCGTCCCTCCGAAGATGACGGCGCCCCGCACTACGCGCAGAACCGCAACTATTTTTTCCCGGCTTCCCTGCTGAAGGAAACCAATACCATCGCCGTTCGCGTCTACGACCGCGGGGGGGTGGGAGGAATCTATGCCGGCCCGCTCGGAATCATGTCCCAGACCGCCTACATCAAGTACTGGGACGAAAGAAAGAAACAAACGCACAGCCTCTGGCGGCTGTTTGAGTCCGATTGAACCGGCCCGGCGTGGCGGTATGACCAAGCGATAACAAACCGTGACCGTGAAAGTGAGGGTGAGAGTGAAAGTGAGAGTGAAGGTTGAGATGAGATCCCCGCCACCGTCCTAACCCGCTCTTCTCCTCAGATTCCGTCTGACCAATCCTCTCCGCATCCCTTTCACTCCCACTCTCACTTTCACTCTCACCCTCACCTTCACTCCGACTCTCACCCTCACTTTCACTCCCTTTCACTCTCACCTTCACCCCCTGGCCCATGATCGCCATTATTCGTCACACCCTCCGGAGCCTCGCAGCCACCCCAGGATTCACCGCGACCGCCCTCGCGACACTCGCCCTTTGCCTGGGCGCCAACCTGACCATTTTCGCCGTCGTCGATGCGATTCTGGTCCGCTCGCTGCCGTTTCCCTCCCCCGATCGTCTGGTCGCAGTGTTTAACAGCTATCCAGGCGCCGGAGTCGAACGCGCCTCTGCCTCCATTCCCAACTACTATGATCGCCGGAGCACCATTGGAGCCTTCGCCTCGCTCTCGATCTATCAGGACGGCAGCATCGTCGTCGGCGGCACGGGCTCGCCCAATCGGGTGCCCATGATGCGGGTCTCGCCGGAGTTCTTTGCGACGCTCGGTGTGCCGCTGGCGCGGGGCCACGCTTTCACCGACGATCAGCTGAAATACGGCACCGATGAAGTGGCGGTGCTCACCGACGGTTTCTGGCGCAGCCAATTCAAGGCCGTCCGAACGTGCTCGGCCGGACCTTTTTGAACGACGGGATCACGATCACCGTTATCGGCATCTTGCCGCCGGGGTTTCGCTTCCTCTCGAGTCAGGCCGAATTCTACCGGCCTTCCGCCCATGCGCCAGAGGACTGGCAGCCTCAAAGCCGCCACAACAACAGCTGGAACATGATTGCCCGGCTGGCTCCGGGCGCGACGCTCGCCGACGCCCAAGCGCAGATCGACGCCTTCAACGTGCACCAAACGGCCGACGATCCCCTGGCCCAGGTCATCAAGGGCTCCGGTTTTCACACGATCGTCCATTCGCTGCACGAAGATCATGTGCATACGATCCGGCCCACCCTGGTGCTCCTGCAAAGCGGCGTGCTTTTCCTGCTGCTCATCGGCTCCGTCAATCTCGTCAACCTTCTGCTGATTCGCGCCAGCGGCCGCACCAAGGAGCTTGCCATCCGCCAAGCCCTCGGCGCCGGTCGCCGCGATATCGCCGTGGCAGTCGTAGTGGAAACCTCGCTCCTGACGGTTGGCGGCGGACTGCTCGGGCTGCTCTTCGGTTCCTTTGGCATCAAACTCCTTGGCTCGCTCGGCGCCTCGCAGTTGCCGCTCGGCACTTCGATCACGCTGGATGCCCGCCTCGCCGTCCTGTCGCTGGCCGCCGCGCTCGTCGTCGGCCTCGGACTCGCCGCGCCGATCGTCTGGTTCAGCCTGCATGCCCGGCTGGCTTCGAGCCTGCAAACCGAAACGCGCGGCGGCACGGCCAGCCGGGCGGCGCAACGACTGCGCCATGGCTTCATCGTCGCGCAGATCGCCCTTGCTTTCATCCTTCTGTCGGGCGCAGGACTGCTCGGCCTCAGCCTGAAACGGGTGCTGGAGACTCCCGCCGGGTTCAATCCCGA
>CAVRNM010000220.1:0-18246 GCA_963722225.1 uncultured Verrucomicrobiae bacterium | reverse complement strand
CTTCGACCAGTGACGTGCTGATGGTCTGGAGCCGGGCCCGGACTTGTCCGGCCACCGCGTTCAACCGCGCTTGGGAGATCCGCAGGGGTGCCAGCAAAGCCGCGCTGAGCGGCAGGGAGTGTCCGGGCTCGTTACACACGACGGCCCGAACCCACCGTGCCGCACAAAGGAGACTGGCCATGCGAGTCGCGACCGCGGCACTGCGCGGCTCGTACTGGCACTGCACCGGGATCGTCGTATCCGGCGAAAAATCCCAGCTGCGGAGCAGTTCGGCGCCGACGTCAGCCTGGGTGCACCCCAGGATCGCGCGCTCGCTCCGGATGAACTCACCGGGAAAACCCTCGCCGATAAAGCGAAGCTGCGGGTGTTCGCGCAATGCCCACTCGTTGACCACCACCATGCCGATGCGATGCAGCAGGCCAACGGTATAGGCCACATTCCCGTCGTCGCCCGTGATCGAGGCGATGAACTCCGCCGCCAGCGCGCAAGCCACGGATTGCTGCCAGATCTCGTCCGCCTCCAGGCTGTAGACCTCCAATGGTCGCACCAACACCTGCGAAGCCACCGCGTAGGATACGAGTTCGTAGATATGATTGTACCCGACCCGATTGACGGCCTCGTCGACGGTGTGGCAGCGAAGCCCCTGGCTGTAGTACGGGCTGTTGCTCACCTGCAGCACTCGCGCCGCAATGGCCGTGTCCAGCCGGATGAGCTTGACGATCTCCTCCATTGAGGAATCGCCGTCATGGAGAAGCCTTTTGAGTCGCGGCAGGACCTTGGGCGCGGAGGGTAAGCTCTTCACCTCCCGAACGATCTGCTCGGGGGTGGATCTTCCTTTTCCCAGCGTTGAGATGGCCGCGCTCATATACCTTGTGATGAGTATTATCGGCAACCTGGGTGAAAACCTTAGTCCAGATGCACGGGGTTTACACTACAGCTTGCGGCTGGGACACCCCGGAGACAGCCGCCAACCCGGATTGCCTAACGCAATTCTGTCATCTGACGGGCCTTGGTCATTTGCGCTCGCGGGTCTGGCCCATGCCCGAGGAGTTCTGTTCCGGTCAAACGCAGCACTATTGGCCCGGCCTTTGCCCGCGAATGCGGCGCCCGAAGTCCCTGGTTGCCTTTTCATTGGACAACCGCTTCCCGCCGCGCACAGTTTGCGGGACTATGTCCGAGCAGAAACTTTTCCCCGGCCCCCGCGATTCATGCCCGCCCACCCGCCTCGAAGAGGAGGAGGATGAACCCGAACAGGAACCCGAATCCGTGCCACCTCCGCAGGCGGTGGCCGCTCTCATTCAGCGGAAATTCCTCGAGGCTCGGAAGATCTTTCTTTGGGGCGCGGTCACCGACGAAACGGCCAAGGACGTCTGCGAGAAACTCCTGTATCTGGAGTCGAATGATCCGGGCAAGGACATCACCTTCTACATCAATACCCCCGGCGGCTCCATCACCGCGGGCATGGCGATTTACGATACGATCAAGCTGCTGGCGTCGCCTGTCACCATCGTGGTGACTGGCATGGCCGCATCCATGGGATCCGTCTTGCTGTGCGCCGCGCCCAAGGGCCGCCGCCTGATCTATCCCCACGCCCGGGTGCTGATCCACCAACCCCTGATCGCCGGTCGGTTCATCGGGCCCGCGACCGACATCAACATTCAGGCGAAGGAAATGGAGAAGATCCGCGACGAATTGAACCAGATCCTGGCCTCCGCCTCCGGTCAGCCGATCGAGAAGATCTCTAAGGACACCGATCGCGACTTCTACCTGAACGCCAGGGAGGCGATCGAGTACGGGCTGGCTGACAAGATCGTCGAAGCGCTTTGATCCGGCAGGAGCGCGAACTTCGCGATTGGTTTCATTCGGCTTGCCGGGCCCCCAGTTGGTGCGTTCAGTTTCAACGGCGATGGATTCCGTCTTCCCGGAAGGGTGAACCGCCCTGCGCTTGCAGGTGCTAATGACTCCTGTTTCAGTCCATTCTGTCACAGTCTAGTCATGATGCTTTACCTTCTGGTCGCGTTGGGCGGTGCGCTCGGCAGCGTGGCGCGCTTCGCCCTCTCCGGTTTCGTCGCCAATCACATCGGCACCACGTTCCCGTGGGGCACGCTCATCATCAATGTCACCGGTTCATTCGTCATTGGCTTCTACGCCACCCTGACCGGACCCGAAGGCCGGGTTTTCGCCAGCGGCCATTCCCGCCAGTTCTTCATGACCGGCATCTGCGGCGGCTACACGACCTTCTCCTCGTTCAGCCTGCAGACGCTCAATCTCGCCCGCGACGACGAGTGGCTGCAGGCGGGTGGCAATGCCGTCGGTTCAGTCGTCGCCTGCCTGGTGGCCGTCTGGCTCGGCCACCTGGCGGCCTCCCACCTCAATCAGCTCAAGGGAGCCTAATATGGAACTGCCCCAAGAATCCGTCCTCCTCCGCATCTTCATCGGCGAATCCGACAAGTGGCATCATCGGCCGCTCTACGAGGTCATCGTGCTCAAGGCGCGGGAACTTCATCTGGCCGGCGCCACCGTGCTGCGCGGCGCGATGGGTTTCGGCAAATCGAGCCGCATGCACACCAGCAAGATTCTCCGCCTGTCGGACGACCTGCCGCTGGTGATCGAGATCGTCGACAGCGAGGAGAAGATCAACGCCTTTCTGCCCGTGCTCAACGGCATGATCGGCGGCGGCCTTGTCACCCTCGAAAAGGCCCGCGTCCTCCACTACCGCGGCGAAGCAATTGCCGCCCCACCGCCCGCCCTTCCAGCCCCATGAATCGACTTGCCGCTTGGGCTGCGATCAACTCTCCTGCGCCCGCCTCATGATTCTCGACAACATCTGGTACGTGGCGGCGATCTGGATGGACCTCGCTTTTGTCGCGAGCCTGATTGCCATCCGTACCGGCATTTCAGTCGCGCTCGTTGAAATCGTCGTCGGGGTCGTCGTGGGCAACCTCGCCTTCGCCGGCGGCCATTACATTCTCCAGACGACCGAATGGACCAATTTTCTGGCCATGCTCGGCAGCGGTGTGCTCACGTTGCTGGCCGGGGCGGCGGACGACTATTTCAAGGACCGGCAAAAAGAGGTCGCCGAACTCGCCGCCCAACACGGCCTGTCAATCGCCTGCGAGACGCGCCGGGGGCACCCCGCCAAGAATATCCTTCAAATGGCGAAGGAAGGCGGCTACGGTCTTATCGTCGTCGGCCACAGCGACCATTCCGAACTTTGGGGCCGCCTCCTCGGCGACACTGCGGACCGCATCACCGACCACGCGCAATGCAGCGTGTTGGTCGTGAAGACGGATGTTTCCTCTCCCAAGCAGCCCTGAGGCATTGCAAATCCGACATTCTTTATGAGCCAAATCCAAGGCATCTCCGCCCAAGAAATCCTCGATTCGCGCGGCAATCCGACCGTCATGGTCACTGTCGCGCTCAAGAACGGCATCACCGCCTCGGCCGGCGTGCCCTCCGGCGCCTCCACCGGGATCCGCGAGGCCGTCGAACTCCGCGACGGCGACGCGAAGCGCTACGGCGGCAAAGGCGTCCTCAAGGCCGTGGCCAACGTGAACAAGATCATCGCGCCAAAGCTCAAGGGAAAATCCCCCTCCGCCCAGCGCGAGATCGACGATTTGATGCGTTCGCTCGACGGCACCGAGACCAAGTCAAAGCTCGGTGCCAACGCCCTGCTCGGCGTTTCGATGGCCGTGTGCCGGGCGGCGGCGCTCGACGCCGGCCTCCCGCTCTACGCCTATCTTCGCCAGCTGCATGGCGACAAGGCCCGTGCCGCCTACGTCCTGCCGGCGCCGATGATGAACGTGCTCAACGGCGGCGCGCACGCAACGAACAACGTGGACTTCCAGGAGTTCATGCTGTTCCCAGTCGGCGCGCCCACGTTTGCCGAGGCGCTGCGCTACGGTGCCGAAACCTTCCACGCCCTCAAGAAGCTCCTCCAGAAGCGCGGGCTCGTCACGGCGGTCGGCGACGAAGGCGGCTTCGCGCCCAACCTCAAGACGAACGACGAGGCAGTGGAAGCGATCATCGAGGCCATTGCCGCGGCCGGTTACAAGCCCGGCCGGGACATCGCCATCGCGATCGATCCGGCGGCCAGCGAGTTTTACGACGACGGCGGCTATGTCTTCAAGAAGTCCGACGGCTCCCGCAAAACGCCGGCCGAGATGGTCGAACTTTATCGAGGCTGGATCGGAAAATACCCGATCGTCTCGCTCGAGGATGGCATGGGCGAGGAGGACCGCGCGGGCTGGCTGGCCATTACCAAGACGCTGGGCAAGAAGCTGCAGCTCGTCGGCGACGACAATTTCGTGACGAACCCGAAGATCTTCGCCGAGGGCATTCGCGACGGCATCGCCAACGCGATTCTGATCAAGCTGAACCAGATCGGCACGGTCAGTGAGACGCTCGAGACCGTCGCCTTGGCGCAGAAGGCCGGCTACGGCGCCGTCATCTCGCACCGCTCCGGCGAGACCGAGGACGCCTTCATCGCCGACTTTGCCGTCGGCACCGGCGCGGGCCAGATCAAGACCGGCTCGCTTTGCCGCTCCGAACGCATTGCCAAATACAACCGCCTGCTCGCCATCGAGCGCGAACTCGGCGCGAAAGCGGTCTATGCTGGCAAGAGCCTGCGCCGCAAATCCTGACGAATCCCCACCAGCCACTGGCGGCACCCGGTCTTCCCGGCCGGGCGCCGCCCGTTGAGGCTGTTTTAGCCTGCTCCTTAATTGATCCGGTCATTCTCACCAGCACGCCGATTCCGCCATCCGTCCCCTGCTCCACCCATGCGCTCCGACATCATCAAGAAAGGCATTGAACGCGCCCCGCATCGCAGCCTGTTGCGCGCCGCCGGGGTCATCGAGTCAGAAGCCGATTTCGACAAGCCGTTCATCGCCATCTGCAACAGCTACACCGATTGCATTCCCGGCCACGCCCATCTCAACGAGGTGGGGGCGCTGATCAAGCGCCTCGTGCGCGAGGCCGGCGGGGTGCCGTTCATCTTCAACACCATCGGGATCGACGATGGCATCGCCATGGGGCACGGCGGCATGAAGTTCTCGCTGCCTTCGCGGGAGCTGATCGCCGACTGCGTGGAGATCGATGGTCCGCGCCCATTGCTTCGACGGCATGGTCTGCCTGCCCAACTGCGACAAGATCATTCCGGGCATGATGATGGCCGCCATGCGCGTGAACCTGCCCACGATCTTCGTGAGCGGCGGTCCGATGGCCGCGGGCATCGCCCAGACCGCGCCGGAGACCGACCTGCCCGCGCACCTGCGGCCCGCCGCGGTCACGTCGGACCTGATTTCCGTGTTCAAAGGCGTGGGTGAACTGCAGGCCGGGAAAATCACCGCGGAGGACCTGCGCCGGATCGAGCAGAACGCCTGCCCGACCTGCGGCTCGTGCGCCGGCATGTTTACCGCCAATTCGATGAACTGCCTGTGCGAGGCGCTCGGCGTCGCCCTGCCGGGCAACGGCACCATCCTCGCCGTGTCCAAGGAGCGTGAAGCGCTCTACCGCCGGGCCGCCGAGGCGATCATGGCCCTAGTCGAACTCGACCTAAAACCGCGGGATATTGCCACGGTGGAGGCGTTCGATAATGCGCTCGCGCTCGACGTGGCGATGGGGGGTCAACGAATACGGTCCTCCACACGCTCGCCGTCGCTCGCGAAGCCGGCATCGTCTACGATCTCGCGCGCATTGACGCGCTTCTCCCGCCGCGTGCCGTGCCTGTGCAAGGTGTCGCCGTCCTCCGCCTACCATATCCAGGACATCCAGCGCGCCGGCGGCATCCACACCATCCTGGGCGAACTAAAACGGCTGGACGTGCTTCCACCTGGAATGTCTGACGGTCACCGGCAAGACCCTCGGAGAAAACATTGACGAGTGGGATGTGCGGTCGGCGACCTGTTCCGCCACCGCCCGGGTTGCCCGGGTTTCCGGCGCTTCCCGCGCTCGTCCTCGATCCCACCGACAAGCTCGGCCCCGCCGCCCGCACCGCCAGCGGCAATCTTGCGCCCAAACCGCTGCTCTTCCACCCGGCCGATCCGCGCGCGATCGCGCTCTGGCGCTTCGCCGCCGCTTTCAACGCCGGCGATGCGGCGGCGTGCGCGGCGCTGTTCCCTGCCGACGGCGAACTGCGCGCGGACGAGGACACGGCCTGGCAAGGTCCGGTGGCCATCGCCGCCGGCCTGCAGATGGAGATCAAGGATTCCCGCGGCCTCGTTCGCGCCGAATTGGGCGAGACCGAAGGCACCCCGGTGCTCATATTCTGGCAATACGCCAAGAGCGGCGAAAAGCTGCCGCTCCACCTTCTGCGGGTGGCACGGTACCTCGGCCAGGGACAGCTCGCGCGGGCTTATTATGAACGCCGCCCCGCCCTGCTCGCGGCAGCCCGGCCCGGCGGCCTGATGCCCCGCGATCCGGCCTTTCGGTTTGATGCTGCTGACTGCATCCGCACCGGGGGGACTGCCTATTCCCCCGACGGCGGACTCGCCATTCTCTATGGACAACTCGCACCCGAAGGTTCGGTCGTGAAGACCGCGGGCATCAGCGCCGCGTTCAAGGAGAGGTGTGGTCCGGCCTTTGTCTTCGAGGGGCCGTGCTCGATTTTCGAAAGCCAGGACGATGCGTGCGCCGGCATTCTCGCCGGCCGGGTGAAGGCCGGCGACGTGGTGATCATCCGCAACGAGGGGCCGCGGGGCGGTCCCGGAATGCAGGAGATGCTTTCGCCGACCAGTTACCTCGCCGGCATGGGCCTGGGCGACAAGATCGCGCTCATCACGGACGGCCGGTTCAGCGGCGGCACCGCCGGCGCTTGCATCGGCCACGTCTCGCCGGAGGCGGCCGAGGGCGGCCCCATCGGCTTTTTGCGCGAGGGCGACCGGGTGCGCATCGATTTTCCCAACCGCCGGATCGACATCCTCGTATCCGAGACGGAGCTGGCTGAGCGCCGGAAAACCTGGCACGCCGTGGAGCGACCGCTCGACGGCTGGCTGGCGCGCTATCGCAAGCTGGTCACCAATGCCAGCCATGGCGCCGTGCTGGGCGGGTGACCAGGGGAGGCAACCGGCCGGCCTTGGCCGGCGAGCACAGTAAGTCGCACGCGTTCGGGCGGCGCCGCCCGTGGGCGTGGCATTCGCATTCGCCCCGCTGGTGAGCCTTGTGGCCCGCCTGCTGCCACTGTCTCTGGTGCGGCCATTTGTCGAACGGTCGCGGCGGCGCGAAATCATCGCCGCCCTGGAAGCGCGCCAGGTATGATGTGCGGCGGCAGACGGCGGCTCACGGCCTATGATCCAGGATCGCAATGGCCTTTACACCGTGACACCGGCGCGTAGGGTGGATGCGGGCAATGGAGTTTGCCTGGCCGCCCCAGCGGCGAATCGCCCGTGGCGGGCTGATGACTCCTACCGTCGATCGTATCTTCAGCGGTAGTGAGCCATGAAAACGAACTTAATCTTCGAGCGGTGCTCCTGTCGATTCACCGCGTGCGCGATGACCGAAGCCTCAGGACTAGGTTTTTGCGCAGTGAAAACCTGAGCCATGAAAATCCTGATCCTCTCGGATATCCACGCCAACTGGCCCGCCTTGCAGGCGGTGCTCGCGGCCGAGCCGGAGGTTGACGGTCTCATCGTGCTCGGCGATCTCGTCAATTACGGTCCGCATCCGGTCGAGTGTGTCCATTGGGCTCAGGCCAACGCCGTGCCGGATTGGATCGTGCAGGGCAACCACGACCGGGCCCTCGGCTGCGACGAAGATCCGCGCTGCTCCGCGCCCTACCGCCGGCTGGCGGCGGCCATGCAGCGCACCACCGCCGGGCAGCTCGACCCTGCGGCAAGAGCTTATCTCGCCGGCCTGGCCACCGGCCAGACCAGAACCATGGGACATGCGCGCTGCTTCCTCTGCCACGCGATTCCCTCCGACCCGCTTTACGGTTACCTCCCATCACGGGATCCTCGGGCCCGGTGGGAGGCGGAAATCCGTTTGGCCGGACCAGTGGACTTCCTTTTAATCGGCCATACTCACGTTCCTTCCGTGCGGCTGATCAATTCCACCGTGGTCGTCAACCCCGGCAGCGTCGGTCAGCCAAAAGGCGGCGATCCGCGCGCCTCCTACGCGCTCTGGACTGACGGCGACGTGATGCTGCGGCGCGCCGAGTACGATGTGCGCGCCGTAGCGCGCGACCTCGCCTCCTGCACGGCGCCCGACGTGGCAGGCGACCTCGCGCACATCCTGCTGACCGGCGGCGACCTCCCGCCGCCCGCGCCCACTCCCTGACCTGCCATGTCCGGTCCGCCCCTCCAGCTGAACGAGAATCACCAGAGAACCCTGCTGGCGGGTTTCAGATACATCGACGGCCTGCTGGCCGAGGCCCTCGCGGGCCTGCATTCCAGCGATGATGGCTCCATTTTCTCGCCCACCGTTCCTGATGCCGCGCCGGTTCAGCGGAAAGTCATCGGGGACCAGGCCGCGCGCCTGCGCCGCACCCTGCGCGCCGCGCTCAATGCGTGTGCCATTCCCGTCAGCCCGCCCACGGTCGGCGCCCTCTGGAATGTCCGTTGCACCCTGATTTCCCTGGACATCGCCCTGGAGGACATGAGTCCGGATCATCTTCGTGGCTATGGTGCAATCGACGAAACCACTGCCGCCGGTGTTTCAGCCCTTCAGGCCCAGATTCGCACCATCCTGGGCGAATTGCAGGCCTACATCGAGTCCGGCCTCGGCGGCGACCTGACCGTGCGGCTCGCCCGCCTCGACCAGACGAAGGACGAGGTGCGCCTGCTGCGGGAACTCGAGCGAATCGTCACCGCGCACGGTCTCGTCGAACTGCGCGGTGCGCTCGCGCGGTTGCTCGGTCGCCTGGAAAAGAACTGGTGGACCGCCGCCTTCATCGGCCGGGTGAGTTCCGGCAAATCATCCCTGCTCAACCATCTGCTTGCGACCAACGTGCTCCCGGCCGGCGTCACGCCCATCACCGCCGTGCCCATCCGCATCGTGTCCGGAGCGGAGGCCACCGCCACGGTCTTCTTTGCGACTGAAAAAGCCCGGAAAATCCCGGCGGGCGAGCTCGGCGATTTCGCCTCCGAGGAGCACAATCCCGGCAATGCCCGCCAGGTCACCGACATCTTGCTTGAGCTCCCGGCCGCCCGGCTCGCCGGCGACATCTGTTTTGTGGATACTCCCGGTCTTGGCTCGCTGGCCACCGTCGGCGCCGCGCAGACCCTGGCCTTCCTGCTGCGCTGCGACCTCGGCGTCTGCTGCTGGATGGTGCGGCAACGCCCGGCGAGGAGGACATCGCCGTGGCGCGAGCCTTGCTGGAAAACGGTGCCGAGGTGCTGCTCGTCCTCAGCAAGTCTGATTTGCTCGCGCCGTCGGACTGCGAGAAGATGCTGGCCTATACGCGCCGGCAGTTTGCCGTCGCCCTCGGGGCGAGCTCCTGGTCGCCCCGGTGAGCGTGGTCCCCGGCCATGCCGCCCTGGCTGAACAATGGTTCGCGGCTGAATTGGCGCCGCGTCAGGCCCGGCATCGCGAACTCGCCGCCGCGACGCTTCGGCGCAAGATCGGCGCATTGCAGGAGGCCGCGGCGGCCGCGCTCGCCAGTCGCGCCGGTCCTGCCCTGGCGGCACCAGGCCCGCCCGTGTCCGTCGATGCCGGGACATTGGGCGCCGCCCGCGCCACGCTCGAGAGCGCCCGGCGCGGATTGTACGATCTCGCCTACGAAGCCACTCCCCCCGGCGACGTCGTCCTCGCCGGCATCGCCCGCACCCTCGCCGTCGCCTCCCCGAACCCGGCGGCCGACGGCGAGTTTGCTGCAGCGGTTGCCCGGGAACTCGGTCGCGCCGCCGCCCGGATGGGCGCCGAGTTCGACTCCCGGTTGCGCGCTGCTCGCGACACGGCAGCGCAGGCGCTCGCGGGCGCCACGGGCGAAAGGCGGGAGGGCGCCGCGCTCCCCGCGCCATTCGCCCGTCCGCTCTTCGATCCGGCGCCCGTGCTCGCTGCCGGCCGCCTCTCCACCGCATGGCGCCGCTGGCCCGCCGCGGCCCTTCGCCGCGTCGCGCTCGGCCGCCACCTGCGCACGCAACTCGGCGGCGCGCTGGACGACGCCCTGCGGGCCTACGGCAGGGCGCTGATCCGCTGGAGCGAACGGTATCTCGACGACCTGACGCTCCAATTCAATGCCCAGGCCGGCATTGCCGAAATGCGGTCCGCCGCACCGCAACCGTCGGGGGCGGCGTCCGAGGCCATCCGCCGCGATCTGGAGATCCTTCAGCAATGGAACCTGCAGCCGGCCCATCCATGCTAGCGGGCGGGGCAGTCCCCTTTGTCGGCCGCCAGGCGCTTCTGCACGGCCTGGGGAGACTCTATCGTTCGAGCCGCCATGTGCTGCTGGTCGGCCCGCCGGGCGTGGGCAAGAGCATGGTAGTTGCGGAGCTGATCCGCACGCATCCGGTACTGTTCGCACCACGGTGCAATTGTCTGGGTGAACTGCTGGCGGCGCTGGAGCCGGCCTCCAGGCTCGACCGCGGGGAACTTAAGCTACCGGCTCGAGTGCATCGCCTCGGGGCGCATCTGCCCAGGATCGGACGTCCGATTGTAATCGACAATGTTACCCGGGTGCCGCCGCGGGTCGCACATCTCCTGCGCTTCCTGATGCTCCGCCAGCCGGTATGGCTGGTGGTTCGCTCCACCGATCCGCTGGATCTCGGCCATGTGTGGCCCTATCTGTTCCTGTTCAAGCACGTCGAGGTTCCTCCCTTTTCGCTGGCCGAGACCCGGGCCTTTCTGGCCGCGGTGGATTTTCCCGGCGACCGGCGCGAACTGCTGGCCGCGGCCCTGCGCCTGCACCGCCTGTCCGCCGGCCACCCCGCCACGCTGGCGGCGCTCGTGGCCGAGCTGCGCTGCCGGACCTATGATCTGCGCACCGCCGAAGGACTGCGGCTGCTCGCCCTTCACGCCCGCATCACTCTCATGGAGGCGAAACTCGCCGCCGGGCCAGATGATCGAGCAGGAAATGATCGGGCGGCGCGGTCCGCCAGGCCGTGAACCAGATGCTGCCGAGCATCTCTCCGCCGCGCAGCAGCTGCTCGTTAATAAACTCCCGTCCGCCCAGGCTGCCCGGCGCGCCATCAGCCTTGAATCCGCCCGCCTTCTCCAATTGGTAAAGCGGCTCCACGCGCTGGTACTGTGCCTCCAGGTAACGCATCACCTCCGCGAACATCGCGTCGCGCTCTCCCGGCTGGGGGTTCGTGGCGAGCAGCCGCGCCGGCCGCGCCCGCGGAGCCAGCCGGGCGAAGCCGATGCCGGCCCGGGCGATGAACCCGCCGTCGATCCAGGCGTGGAATTTCGGGTCGGTGGTGTAGCCGTGCGGATTGGCTCCCACCCACCCGTTGTGATGCACCGTCAGATGCAGGGGCTGCGCGCCATCGCCCACATAGTGCCCCATGACACCCATGAAATAGATGACGTTGGCCTGCGCATTGGCGGTCTCCGCGGGCGTTCCGCCACCTTCCTGAAAAGCGCGCAGGCAGGAGAACTCCGACTGCAACCGCGCGAAACTCTCCGTGATCGTCCACGGCAGAAACCCCGGCCATTCCCGGAGGTGCTCGGCATTCTTCGCCGGGTCGATCCGGGGAAACCGGGCGGCATGGGCCTCGCGCCCGGCGGCGAATTGCAGGGCGAACTCATAGCGGAGCGGGCTGAGCGCCGCCCGGTCGAGCCCGGCCCATTCGAGCTGTTCGAGATCGAGGTAATGGTCGGGATTGTTCGCGTGCCGCAGCGGCAGGTCGGAAATGTTGCGCCAGCGGTCCGGTTCCCCGCCCAGGAAGGCGATCCGCTCCGCCGCGCCCGGCTCGCGCACGAAGGAGGGAAAGTCCGCCGGCAGCGCCGCCAGCGCCAGCTGGTTGATGATGCGATGGCCCTCATAGTCCCAGGCGCGGCCCGGCGCCAGGCCCGCCGCCGCCAGCAGAACGAGCGCAGCCAAAGAGCGGCCGGTTCCCGAATTCATGGATGCGGTTTCGGCGAGGCGGATGCCGGGCGGGCTTCCGCCGGCACCGGCGGGGGCGGGTGCAACGCTCCCAGCACCGCCGAATACTCCTCGATCCCGTCGGCGAGGGACTGCGCGACCCGCTGCCGGAATTCCGGTGTCGCCAGCCGGCCCGCCTCCGCGTTGTTCGACAGATAAGCCGCCTCAACCAGCGCGGCCGGGCACTCGGGGAAACAAAGGACCAGTAAACGCCCGCGCTTGAATCCGCGGTCCGCCGAATCGAGGCCGGCCAGGACACTCCGATGCAGATGATAACCCAGCACGATGTTCGCAAAATCCTGCTGGTTGCCAGGAAACGCCTTGTCCACCGCAGCGTCCTTTACTCCGCCGCTCGAAGCCTGGAACTGGGGCGTCATCACGTAGGTTTCCGTGCCCGTCACGGCGGGCCCGGCGTGATTGAAATGGACGCTGAGAAAAAGATCCGCCTTCGCCTGGTTGGCGATCTCATCGCGCCGCTCCAGGTCGGTCCGCTGCACCGGCGCCAGCTTGCTGTCATCACTGCGCGTGAGGATCACCCGATAGCCGCGCCCCTCGAGCAATTTCTTCAGCCGCAACACCACATCGAGCGTCAGGTTCTTTTCGTCAAGGTGCAGCGCCAGGTTCTGCGTACCCGGATCGGCGCCGCCGTGCCCGGCATCGAGCACGATTAGGTGCGGGGGCGGCGGGAGCCGGCTCGCACATTCGGCCGGGTTCAGCAGCGGGACGATGGTCTTGATGACGTCAACCCGGCCGACGTAAAGGCTGCCCTGGTTGAACACGGTGGTCTCACCCATGAACACGCGGATGCCGTCCACAAAGAAGTCCCGTTTCCGAACCTCAAATCTCAGGCGGACGCGGCCGCGGGCGTCCGCCAGCTGCATGACACGGTCGGCCGCCACCCAGGAAGCCTTGAGATCAAAACGCTCGGCGATCGCCCGCACATCGACGTAGTCGACATTGTCGAGGCGCTTGAACGGCCAGAGCCGCGTCATTGGTGCGGAGGCGGCAATGACCGGGGTGCCTCCGCCGGGGCGGGGACGACCAGCACGGCCGCGGGAGCAGCCGGCGCGGCGGCGTGGCCGGCGGCCGACCGGTTCTGGGCCGCCACGGGCGAGCTGCAGCCGCCCGCGAGCAGGAAACCGGCCAGAATGGGCGGCAGATTGCGTGCGCGGGACCGCGCCATGAATCTGCGGGATTAAGCCGAAGCCGGCGGTGCCGGCGGCGGCGGAACAGGCGGTGCCGGCGGCGCGACGGCGGGCGGCGCAGCCGATTCCTTGAGGTGGAATTTGGCCTTGCGCTTGTTGACCGGCAGCGGCGTCAGCATGGCGTAGATATTCCGGCCGGTCAGCTTGGGCACGCCGTCCGAATGTCCCATCCCCGCCAGTTCCGCAATGGCGCGGTTGACGACATCAAAGCCCATCTCGGTCCGGGCCATCTCGCGGCCGCGAAACTTCAGGCGAAATTTCACCTTGTTGCCGTGCTCAAGGAATTCCTCGGCATGGCGCAGCTTGGTGATGAAATCGTTGTGCTCAATCCGCACGCTGAATTCGATCTCCTTGATCTTGCTCGCCGTCGTCTTGACGTGGGAGTGCTTCTTCGACTCCTCGTACATGTACTTGCCGAAATCCATGATCCGGCAAACCGGCGGAGTGACGTTGGGGGCGACTTCGACGAGGTCGAGGTCGAATTGCTGCGCGAGCTGCAACGCCTTGCCCGTCGCCAGAACGCCGAGCTGCTTCCCTTCCGGGCTGATCACCCGGATCTGGTCGGCCTTGATCCGATGGTTACGACGGATGTTTGCAAACGGATCCGTGTTACGACGCGGGGGGTAGCCAGGGCGGCCACCGGAAGGAAGTGCGTTAGCCATCAATCAGGAGGTGAATAAGGTCAGGGTCGGAGGCGAGTTCTTGCGGCAAAGGAGGGCATTGACAACACCTAATTCGCCGCCTCTGCGAATTGGGTCCGCGGCTCATCAGGCCATCCCAGCCCGCATAATTGATGGTCCTTGCCATCGCCACGATCATTTTTCTGTTGGTGGTTCCTATGCTGGCGCCAGTCAAAGGATATGCGGGCTAGCCCGGATGTGCCGGCCACTGTGCCCGGTCCGCGGATCGTCTACTGTCTGCATGCAGGCTATCGAGTAAAGTGTGAAACATCCGGGCTAGCAGCCTGCAGGGCGCGAAGCCCGGCAGACTGCTAGTCGACTTCAATCGCCTTTCCGCCCTCCCGCTTGTCGTAGCTGCGAAACGCAAACATCGTCTCGCTATCGACAATGCCCTCCGTCTTGAGCAGCTGGTCGGTGATGACGCACTCGATCTTGTCGAGCGAATCACACTTGATGATCACCATGAGATCATAGCGACCGGATACAGAATAGACTTCCGACACGTCAGGCATTTCCAGGAGTTTCTCTGCGGTCCCGGTCACCTTGGTGTGGTTGACTTTTAGCAGTACAATGGCGGTTGGCATAATCGTTTCTCCTTTGGCCGGGCTCAGTTCGTCCCAGATTGCTCGATGAACCCGATTTGGCGGTTCGCTGGCATCAGGAAGTCGCGGAAAGGCGGCATGGTCCGGGCCGGTGCTGGCAAATCAATCACCCCGAAGGGTCGGTTCCGGTCGTGGCGCGAAACGCGATCAACCGCCGGGCCACCGCGACGGCGTTGGCAAAACTGCGCGGACTGGCCACGCCCTTCCCGGCAATGTCGAAAGCCGTGCCGTGATCCGGACTCGTGCGGACATGAGGAAGACCCAGCGTGACATTGACCGCCTCGTCAAATTCGACGGTTTTCAGCGGAGCCAGGCCTTGATCGTGGAACAGGGCGATCACGGCATCAAACTCCCCGCGCAACTGCCGCGCAAATAGCGTGTCGGCCGGCTGGCATGACGACAGTCCGGGATACGCCGCCTGCAGCCGGCCGAGAATCGGATTGATGATGCGCTGCTCTTCGTCGCCGAGCACCCCCCCCTCGCCTGCATGCGGATTGAGACCGCACACGCCCAGGCGCGGCGACGCAACCCCTTCCGCCCGGGCCAACTCCGCCGCCGCGCGGACAACCCGCGCAAAATTCGCGGCCGTGAGGAAGGCGGACACCTCGCGCAACGGTACATGCCAGGACAGCAGGGCCACCCGCAGCCGGCCGCCACAAAAAGCCATCGTGGGTTCGCCGCCCCAGCGTGTGGCGAAGAACTCGGTCTGGCCAGGATGCGGGTAGCCGATGCGGGCTAGCCAGGCCTTGCTGACCGGGCCTGTGACCACACCGGCGAATTCTCCCGCGACGCAGCCGGCCGCCGCCCGTTCCATCGCCGCCCAGGCGACCAGTGCTCCCTCGCTCGTCGGCTGGCCCGGTTCGGCCGCGAACTCGTCCAGCCCCACCGGAAACTTCGCTCCCACCACTGGCAGTTGATCGAGCCACCGGGCCGGGCCGATGACTGCGGCCTGCCCGGCTTCCTCCGGGTGGGCCTCCAGCCAGGACCTCAGGACCTCCGGTCCGACACCGGCCGGATCGCCGCAAGTGAGCGCAATTCTCATCGAAAGATGGCCGGACATGGGGGCGCTGCAGGCGGGCGGCCTCACGTTTGCTTGTCACACGCTGCCGCTCGCAGCCACAAGGCCAGCGCTGTTTTCAAATAAAGTTTCACAGCGGTTCGCCGGGCACCTCTTTTTCCGTTGACCAGACCCGTCGGGCGCGCGCCACTCCGCGCCGCCCGCCCGCGAAGAACTCCAGAAAGCTCTTTGCCTCCGGGCTCCGCACGCCGCGAGCCAGCACTTCCTGCGCCCGCAGCCGGACGTTGCCGCCATCAAAGTAAACCTCGCGAAAACAGCTCTTCAACTCCGCCACGACTTCCCGCGAAACGTTGCGGCGTTTCAGCCCCACCAGGTTGAGCCCCACCACCTCGTCCCTTTCGGCGGCCATGATGTAGGGCGGTATGTCAAGGGTGATGCGGGCCAGTCCTCCCACCATCGCGCTCTCCCCCACCCGCGTAAACTGGTGAAACGCTGCGCCCCCGCCCACGAACGTGAATGCGCCGAGCCGCACGTGACCGGCCAGGAGAACATTGTTGGCCAGCACGGCCTGGTCGCCCACCACGCAGTCATGCGCCACATGGGCTCCCGCCATGAGAAAGCAGTTCGCACCGACCACCGTTTCACCGCCCGCCACGGTTGACCGATTGATCGTCACGTTCTCCCGCAAGACCGTCTGCGGTCCGATGCGCACGCCGGACTTGGTCGCAGGATCAAACCGGAGGTCCTGGGGATCGCCGCCCACGACCGCGCCCGGATGAACCACCACGCCCGCGCCCAACCGGGCGAATCGCGTGACGATGGCGTGGGCGTGGACCAGGCAGTCCTCTCCCAGCTCGGCACCGGCCTCGACGATGGCCGTGGGATGAATCTTCGTCATTTTCAGGCCGCCCAGCCGGGGTTAGCTCTCCGCCGGAGGCTTCCGCCTCCCGGCCGGCACCGGCCGGTCCGGCAGGAGGTCAAGCTGTGGGTCCTTCAGGAGATCGTAGGTCTTGAGGATGCGGAGCAATTGCAGGGTGTCGGACTTTCGGTAGTTCCGGTTGATTTCGACCTTGTCGATGATGTCGAGCAGCATTGTCCGGAAGGAAACGATGGCGTCGACTCCGCGCTCCTTGAGCATCTGCACGCTCTGCGAGCGAAACGGCTCGACCGTGGGCAGGCCGGGCAGCACGAGGATCTTGGTGATATCGGGATGGTTGCCCGGCTCGTCCGGATCCACCGGGAAGAAACGGCTGGCGTCCTTGATCACATTCTCCTCCAGAAAGGTGAAGATCTCCGGACTGCTCTTCAGCATCGCCGGCGTGAAATGGGCGGTCGTATGCCATCCCTTCACCACGACCATGGCCCGATCGACCAGGGACAGTTCGCTGGAGAAAAGAAAAAAGTCGGGCTTGCGGCCGCCGCGCCGGAAGGCGGGATTATAGACGAGCAGATCCACCTCCTCATCGCTCGTCTTGCGGCGGGCCTGGACCTGGTACTTGCGCGCCTGGCGCACCAGGAAGCCGTTTTGCTCGAAATATTCGCGGACAATATCTTCGTCGATGGCCGACATCTTGATTTTGGATTTCGGATACCGGAAACAGGAAAGATCTTCTTGAAGCGCCCCCGCGCCTTCTCAAGGACGCGAGGCATCTATCTACAATCCGGCATCCGGCATCTGCAATCCGAAATCAAAGCAGCGCCGGACCTCTGGTTGCCATCAGGTCTCCCGCGCCATCCGAAATCAAATCCCGCCCACTTGCCGCCAGACCGCCTCGACCAACCTCGGCGGAATGCCATCGCGCGTGACGGACTCCCCCAAACGCGTCAGGAGGACAAAGCGCAACATGCCGGAGCGCACTTTCTTGTCGCGGGTCATCGCCGCCATGAGCTGGGTCACCGGCAGGGCGGCCGTCAGACGGGTGGGCAGGGCATGCGCGGACAGGACCGCGTCGACCCGCGCCACCTCGGCCGCCGTGACGTGGCCAAGCATCTGCGACAGGCGCGTGGCCGAAGCCAGGCCGATGGCCACCGCCTCGCCGTGCAGGTAGCGGCGATACCCGGTTGCCTGCTCGACGGCATGGCCGAAAGTGTGACCGAGATTCAGCAACGCGCGGCCGCCCTCCTTCGCACGTTCACGTTCGTCCGCCTCGACGATGCGCGCCTTGATGGCACAGCAGCGGCGGATGATCGCCGGCAGTTCGGGGCTGGCCAGGGACAGAGGCGCAGGTTCGAGCTGGTCGAACAACTCCGCATCGCCCAACAGGCCATATTTGATCACTTCAGCCATGCCGGCGGCAAATTCACGCGCCGGCAGCGTGGCCAACAGCTTCGTGGCGATGAAGACACCGCGCGGCTGGTGAAAGGCGCCGGCCAGGTTCTTGCCGGCCTTCAGATTGATGCCGGTCTTGCCGCCGACCGAGCTGTCCACCATGGCCAGCAAGGTCGTGGGGACCTGGTAGTAGTCGATGCCGCGCAAGTACGAGGCGGCGGCGAATCCGGCCAGATCGCCGATCACCCCTCCGCCCACGGCCACCAACGCGCTGCTGCGATCCAGCTGCGCGTCGGCCAGAAAATCCAGCAGCCGGCCCAAGGTATCGAGTGATTTGGTGGATTCTCCCGGCGGGAGAACCAGCGTTGGCGCGCCGGCCGCAATCTCCCCCAGCGCCTGCGCCTGCCGGGTCGCAATGTTGGAATCGGTCACGACGGCCACTTTGCGTCCGGT
>CAVRNM010000219.1:0-12910 GCA_963722225.1 uncultured Verrucomicrobiae bacterium | reverse complement strand
CAATGTATTGCTTATCGGCGGCACGAGTGAAATCGCCCGTTACCTCGACGGGGCGTACACCGCGTCGTTTCAGAATTACTGGACGCACACCCTGAAGCGGGCGTGGAGCCAGGCGGTGGCGGCCGGGTTCTCCGACGCCCATGTGACGCCGGCGGCGACACCCGCGCAAGACACGCCGGCCCAGGCGGCGCGGCGCGCGTTCCTGGATTCGGACGTGGACTGCGGGCTCGACTTGTTCTTCGGCGGCGGGCCCTACGATTTCGAGCAACAGGCGCAGGCCGGGCATATTGTCGACAGCGGCGTCCTGCAGCGTCATCCGGACTGCTTCAGCGATGGGGCGATTCCGCGCTTCTTTGCCGGCGAGGAGTACTGGGATAGCCAGGGGCGCTGGGTGGGCACGGTCCTCAGCAATTACGGCATTCTCTACAACAAGGAGTCGCTGGCCCGGCTGGGAATTGAACACGCGCCGCACGCGTGGGAAGACCTGCGGGACCCGCGCTGGCTGGGCGAGGTGGCGCTGGCGGATCCAACCAAGAGCAGTTCAATGGCCAAGGCCTTCGAGAATGTCATCCAACAGCATATGCAGGAGCGATGGCTGGCTCTGATGGTCGCCGCGGATCGGATTTCATCGCTGGACGAGAAGGCGGTCGAATCCCAGGCCGTTCGCGAGGGGTGGATCGACGGGCTGAAATCGATCCAGCTGATCGGCGCCAATGCCCGCTATTTCACGGACTCGTCGCAGAAGGTGCCGATCGATGTGGATGAGGGCAACTGCGCGGCGGGCATGTGCATCGATTTCTATGGACGGGAGCAGGCGGAGGCGGAGCGGCGGCGCGGCGGGACGGACCGGCTGGTGTTTGTGTCGCCGGAAGGCGGCACGGTCTCCTCGGTCGACCCGGTCGCCCTCCTGCGCGGAGCAAATAACCGGACGGTGGCGCTGGCCTTCATCGATTGGGTGGTCTCGCTGGATGCGCAGAAGCTCTGGGGTTTCAAACCGGGCACGCCGGGCGGCCCGCAGCGCTACAACCTGCGGCGGATGCCGGTGCGGCGGGATTTCTACGCCCGGGAAGACTGGAAGCCGTGGCGCAGCGATCCAGACGTGAGTCCGTTTTCGGAGAAAAAACAGCTGATCTATCACGCGGCGTGGACGGACGGCCTGTTCCGGGAACTCGCGTTCATCATCCGCGTCATGTGCCAGGATGCCCATCGGCAGCTGGTCCGGGCCTGGCGCGCAATCGCGGCGGCGGGAAGGCCGCCGGAGGCGATGGCGGCGTTCCAGGACCTGTCGGCGGTCGACTACGACAAGGCCGCGGGCGAGATCAAGACCACGCTCGATTCGAAAAACAAGATCGACGAGATCGAGCTGGCCCGCAAATTGGCCGGCGCGTTCCAGGACCACTACCGGCGCGCCGAGGAACTCGCGCGAATCAAACGGTGAACCACCCGCGGACCTGATTTTCGGGGCGAGCCGACGGACGGCAGCCCGGGTGCCAGTCGGATTCTCACCCAACCAGACCAGAGAACCATCCATGGACTTTGAAAACGCCGATTACGTGATCAGCACCGACCCCGCGCGGCTGGATCTGGCGTTTCTCTGCCGGTCGCTCAACGCCAGCTATTGGGCGCAAGACCGGCCCCGCCAGGTCATCGAAGATCCCTGCGCCATTCGCTGTGCTTCGGATTGTACCGGAAGGCAACGGGCGAACAGGTTGATTTGCCCGGGTCGTTACCGACCAGGCGACAGTCTCCTGGGTTTGCGACGTCCTGATCGACGAGCGCTTTCGCGGACAGGGTTTGGGGAAGTGGCTCGTGTCGTGCGTGGTCTCCCATCCCCACGTGAGGAGCACGACCAGTCTGCTGGGAACACGCGATGCCCATGGACTCTACGAGAAGTTCGGCTACCAGCGGTCCGAGGGCATGAGACGGCCGCGCGACGGCGCCGGAAGCCGGGGAAACGGGAACGGCTGCGCCCGGACCCACGGCCTGACAGGCGGGTCGCGGTCCGAGGCGCGCGCCGCGCCGGCTACTTCATCAACGCAAAACTGCGCACAAATCCGGCCGGGTTGGCAGCCTGGAAGAAGGAAGTGCCGACGACAAAGGTATCCGTGGCAACGGCCCGGCATTCGGCCGCGGTGGCCAGGTCGACGCCCCCGTCGACTTCGAGGCGGAAGTCCAATCCGCGTTCGCGGCGCCAGCGGTCGATGCGGGCGATCTTGGGCAGCAGGTCCCGCCGGAACGTTTGGCCGCCGAAACCAGGCTGGACCGTCATGACGAGGACGAGGTCCACCGCCGCCAGCAGCGGTTCGACCGCCTCTGCTGGCGTGCCAGGATTGAGCACAATGCCATTCTGGCAGCCGAGCGCGCGGATGCGCGCCAGCGTGCCGGCGTGGTCGAATTCGGGTTCAATGTGGACACTGATGTTGTTGGCGCCGGCTTTCGCGAAGGCCTCGATGAAGCGGTGCGGCTCAGCGAGCATGAGATGAACGTCGAAAAAAAGCGGTGAAACGTGGCGGAGCGCGGCAACCACGCCCGGGCCGAAAGTTAGGTTCGGGACAAAATGCCCGTCCATGATGTCGAGGTGAATCCACGGCAGGCCCAGTTGCTCGACCAACGCCGCACTGTCGGCGAGGCGGGCGTGATTGCCGGCGAGGATGGACGGAACGAGAAGTGGCGGGTGCATGGAGGAATGGCTCCGGGGCGATGGCTGGTCGCCGACGATTCACGAACGTTGAATCATGGCGACCAGCGGATGGCCGACGGGCAATGTCGGCCATCCGAAGGCGGTTTGTCGAGTCTTTGGCAACAGGAACTAGGCTAGCAGCCTGTCGGGCTTCCCGCCCTTCAGGCTGCTAAAAGCAAAACCGCCCCTTTCATTGGGCAGGGAATGGGATCCGATGAGCCAAGACGACTCCAACTCGTGTTAGGATCGCCGAGATTCTGCCCGTTTCCCCGGAGTTGGATTGGGCGGTTTTGCCAGTAGGAGGCTGGACGGACGGAAGTCCGACAGTCTCCTAGGCTGAAATCCTCACCACACATCGAAAACCGCATGCGCCACCCGGTCCCCGAGGGAGGCCGCGAGCAGCGGGAGCGTCTGGTACTCGGACTGCAACTGGCCGCTGTCCGTAAAGGCGTCCCTGGTGACCACCAGCTGCCGGTTGGAAAAATAGGGATGCCCGGTGCGGCGGTCAGTCAGAGTGCAGGAGGCATGCAGGTTGAGCGCGAACTTGCGGGCCAAGCCCGTATCGGTCGAATTGGCGGCGGCGACTTCGCGATCGTATTTGACCAGTGAGACGCGAAGGACCGCGTCGGCCACCTCCGACGAGTCGACCACGTTCACCCGGCCATCTTTGCGCAATGCGTCGCGGATCTCCGTCGCCACCAGCACCTGCGCCTGCGGCAGCATCGCGCGGTTCTCGACCGGCGCCACGTACAGCGTGGTGAAGGCCAGCTTCGATTGCGTGCCGAGCTGATAGTGGGAACACGCCGGGCCGGACAGGCTGGCACCAAGGAGGAGAATCCCAAGGAACTTGGCGGAACTATACCAGGTTGTGCTCAAGTTGGGGCGGATCATCCGGTCTGTTCCCGATCCTCACGCGCCAAAGAGTCGAAGGGAAAAAGCACCGGGCGGATCGGCATGCCCGACCAGTTTCGAGTGGAACTCGCAGTGGGCGGCGTTGCTTTCTGGTGCGGAAAAGACCGGGTTGGATTGGGCGGTTTTGCCAGTAGGAGGCTGGCCGAACGGAAGTCCGACAGCCTCCTAGAAGAACAGGAACCACTTCTTTTTCGGCGGAGGGGACGGCTTGGAATTGCCGGCCGCGCCGGTGCGCGCTCTCTCCTGTTCGGCCAGCAGCTCGTCGACCTTGGCCAGCTGTTTGCGCGCCCGAACTGCGGCCGGGGAATCGGGGAAATCGGTGATGGCTTCGTTGTAAAAGACCCTGGCGGCCTTGTAGTTCCGGCGGTACTTCAAATAATAGTCGGCGATGCTGATTTTGCTCTCCGCGAGCACCTGCTTCATATTCGCGAGACCCTTTTCCGCGGTCGCAATATTGGGATCGCCGGGGAACAATATCACGAAATCCTCAAAATAGGTGATCGCCTGTTTGGTGGAGCTCTGGTCGTATTTGGGACCCCCAACCAGGGAGGCGTAGGCCTGGGCGGATTGCAGGTAAGCGTCCGGTGTCATCAGGTTCTTGGGGTAGGTATTGATCATGCGGTCGAGGGCATCGATGCTTTCCTCCGGATTGCCAAGATACAGGTTAGCCTTGGCAATGCTCATCAACGCCAGCGGCGCATACTCGCTATAGGGCGCATTGGTCAGAACGGTCTCAAACATCTTGACGGACCCTTCACGATTGCGAAGACCCGGGATGGACAGCCAGGTGCGGCTGCGGGCTCCGTCGAGGAGGTTGCAGGCGATGCGGTATTGCTGGCCGACGACTTCGGTGAATCGGGGCGTGTTCGGAAAGCGGGTGACGATCTCCTGAAACGCCACGAATGATTTGGCGTACTGGTGGCGCGTCAGCCGAATGAGGGCCGTGTGGTAAAAGGCATCCTGGGCGTAGACCGAATTCCCGTAGGCCTTGGTGACTTTCTTATAGTCACGCAGCGCATTGAAGTAGTGTTTCTTTTCCTCGGCCGCCCGGGCCTTGTTCATCAGGCTCAGTGCGCGGCGGGCATCGTCGCCTGCCAGTCCTGAGGTCAGTCCGCCCTCTATTTTCCAGCCGCCGCTGGGCGTCCAGACCAAGTCGGCGGCCATCCGCGCCGGAAACGCTAGCAGCAGGGCGACGGCAAGCAGGAGGGCGCAACGATGGAGCGGGGAGGCGGATGGCATGGTCAAAGAGGTCATCAGCGAATCAGGGCGGCACCGCACGTCAAGCTTGCCCCGAGCGACTTCTGCGGCGCCACAAAGGCCAGCGACCGGGGCCGGCCGCCGCCGTTGGCCGCCAGGGAAACGGTGCCGGCAGACGGGCTTGCCTGGCGGCCGAAGTTGCTGTCCAAGCGGTCCAAGGGAAGAATTCGGGCGGGTGAAGGATTGTTTTTGAGCTGTCGGCTGACCTGAAAGGGAATCGGGCAACTGTTTCTGTCAGCTGGCTGGCGGCGTTGTTCCAAAACATTCCGCCGCGTCGTCCCGGCCGGGCGCCGCCATCACGCGACCTGCTGATGCAGGCGATCGTTCGCGAGCGCGACATCCACCTCGATGTGGTGGTTCAGGTCATATTGGATGGCATCCCGCGCGATCCGAATGGCGTTCTTCCATGACTGCCGGTTGCTCGACCCGTGCGCTTTCACAATATTCCCCCTCACCCCGAGCAGGGGCGCTCCTCCGTACCGCTCGGGGTTGATCCGCTGGCGCAAGGCGTCGAAGGCGCCCCGGGCCAGGAATGCCCCGGCCGTGCGGCAGAGGTTGGCCTGCAGGTGATCGCGCAGCTCATTGCCGAAAAACTTCACCAGCGATTCCCAGCTCTTGATGCAGATATTGCCGACAAAGCCGTCGCAAACGACCACGTCGACGTTGTTCGAGAAGAGTTGGAATCCCTCGACCGGGCCGACGTAGTTCACCAGCGAACCGATCCGCTTGAGGGCATCGTGGGTCTCGGCGATCAGGGCATTGCCCTTGCCTTCCTCGGTGCCGATGGTCAGCAGCCCGACGCGCGGTTCGGCGCAGCCGAATTCAATGCGCGCATAGTGCGAGCCGATGATGGCGTCGTGCACCAGGTGTTCCGGGCGGGCGTCCGGGTTGGCACCCGCGTCGAGGAGAATAAAATACCCGTCGGCGCGAGGCACCACCGGCGCCAAGGCGGCGCGATCCAGCCCTTCGAGCATGCGGAGCTTGAGAATCGCCGCTGCCACCAGGCTGCCAGTGTTGCCACAACTGACCGCGGCGACCGCTTCCCCATTCTTTACCAGCTCGATGGCGCGCATCATCGAGGAATCCTTCTTGCGCCGGATCGCCAGCAACGGCTTGTCGTCCATGGTGATCACTTCCGAAGCGTGACACAGCGTCACCGTTGGATGACCGATGAGCCCTGCCTTGGCCAGCAGGGGTTTCAGCACCGCCGCGTCGCCCACCAGGATGAGCGGGCTCAGGCCGGGGTATTCCGCCAGCGCCAGCCGAGCGGCCTCGACGACTTCAGCCGGTCCGAGATCGCCACCCATGGCGTCCACGGCAATCCGGCCGGTGGTGGGCGTATCTGCCATCGTTTGAAAAGCAGGGGGAGAACGGGAGAACCCGGCTTAAGCCCCGCCCGAAGTTCAGACCTCGACGGTGAGAACCTGCCGGCCGCGATACATGCCGCTCTTCGGATTGATGCGATGTGGCCGGACCGCCCCACCATCAGCGGGATCCACGGCCAGCTGCGGCGCCTTGAAGGCGTTGGCAGCACGGCGGTTAGCGCTGCGGCGTTTGGATTGTTTGCGTTTCGGGTTAGCCATGATGAAAAACGTTTGGTCTGCCGTCCAATCGGCCGGGTGGCAGGTGTCGATCGAGTAAAGAGGCCTGAGTAAAGGTGGGCCCCGAAGCGGGTCAAGACATCATATCGCGGCGGAGGGACTTCGGAGGCTTTTTCGCGCAGGAGGTCATCCTGCGGCAATTCTCGGTATGATGCGCCGGTGGCTCCGGCACGAACGCGGCAGCGGGAAATGTCCAGGTTAGCGGGGGAGAATCTCGATGTGGTCCAGCTGCACGGAGTCCCAGCCTTCCTCCTGGCCGCGCAGCACGAGGCGGTGGGAGCCCGGGGAGAGACCCACCGGAAGATCGAACGTCTGCCAGGCATCACCGGTGCCGGGCGGCAGCGCGATCGCGTGCGCGGGCGCATTGCCAACCGCAAACGACAGGGCGACAGGCTTCGTCAGTCCATTCCGATAGTACAGTCGCACCATGGATTGGCCGCCCGGCGGTGCGAGCACCCCAAACGTTGCGCTGCTGCCGATCCGGCCGAGACCGCCGAGCGTGCCGTGGCCTTGAAAGCCGCCGCCGAGATTGCGAAGTTCCGTGGTGCCGGTGCGGAATGCCAGGGCCGCATCATAGACTGGCGGAGGACTCGCGGCCGGGCGGAAGTCGAGAAAGTTGAGCGAGAAACCCGCCCGGTCGACGAAGAGCATCAGGTTCGATTCGCCGGGATTCAGATAGACGTTGGACGCGAGGACGTCGTGCCATGCGGCCGCCGAGGACGCCCGGGCGGCAGCGAATGTAACGATGGTCTGCCCGTCGGCGACCAGATGAAACTGTCCATCGCCGGCCGCCCGGGCGGTGATATCAAAATAGCCGCCGTTGCCGCTGTTCACGGAATAACGAATCCATTCCTCGCCGCGCAAGCCGGCGAGCGCGTAACCCCCGCCAGCATCGTCGCAGGCCGCACAGCCAACGTCGTCCGAACGGTAGCGGGAGGTTACTCCATCCCGGGACGCTACGTGAAACGCAATGCCCTCACCGCCGTTGTCGTAATTGACCGCCTTGAGCCGCACCGGCAGATCGGGCGCGGGGAAGAAATGGGGCGTCGGTCGTGAAGCGGCGGTCGATTCGCCGCTCGCATCAATCGGGTCGGCGGTGAGCGACGGAGGCGGATGGGCGGGCAGGGCGGCGCCATCCAAGGCGACGTCGACCACCCGGGTCGGCGCTGCAGGATCCTCGATCTTGACCGAGAGCAGGCGATGCGTGGCGTCCCAGGACCATTGGCCGGAAGCGGGGTCGCCGCCGCCGGCGGCGTGGGGGAGCGGAGCGCCGCCGAGCGTCACGCCCGTGGGAGTCTGGCCGAGGTGAAACTGGAGGGCGTAGGCATGCGGCACGTAGCGCTGGTTGGATTCCTCGATGGTGAACCGGATGGCGCGCGGCCGGGCATCGCAGGCGAACTTCGTGGTGGTGAAGTCGCCCCGCTGGTAGGCGAAGGAGATCCCGTCGTCGCGATAGAGCGTGAAGTCGGACCGGCCCGAAGGGAAGATCTCGACGCTCAACGGATCCCAGGGCTTTTCGCCGGTGTGGCGCATGAACGGGGCGAAGGGGATGATGGCCCCGGCGCGGACCGCGACCGGAATCCGGTTCTGGGGCGCGGCGACAACCCAGGTGCGGCCGCCTTCGTATTCGCAGCCCGTGTCCCAATCATACCATGGGCCCGGCGGAAAGTAGACGGACCGGTTGGTCACGCCCTCGTGCAACACGGGAGCGACGAGGAGTTCACGACCAAAAAGGTATTCGTCCCCGGCGGCGCTGACGGAAGCCGGATCGTCCGGAAACTCGAGCGCGAGCGGGCGCACCAGGGGCAGACCGGTCCGGCTCGCCTCCCACGCATAAGAATAAATATAGGGCAGCAGACGGTAGCGGAGGGCGAGATAGTGGCGGGCGCCCTGTTCGGTGGCCGGCCCAAAGGCGTACGGCTGCGGGATGCCCGCCTTGTGCGTGCGCGTGATCGGGCTGAACACGGAGAATTGCATCCAGCGCTCATAAAGACGGGCGTGGGCGCCGAACTGGTCGTCCTTGTAGTAGCCGGACAGAAAACCGCCGGTGTCGCACGTCCACCACGTGAAGCCCGAGAGCCCGGAGTTGAGCATCTCCGGGGGATGGGAGCGCAGCGTCGCATAATCGCTGGTGATGTCGCCCGTCCAGATTGCGGCCTGGTACCGCTGCAGGCCGGCCGGACCGCAGCGGGTCAGGACAAAGGGGCGCTGATCGGGATGCACCGCGAGCTGCACCCCTTCATAGCTGCGGGTGCAGAGCAGGGAGAACTCGTTGTGGACGTTGGCGCTGTCGCCGCCGCGATAAACCGTCTGGGGAGGTTCCCCTTCGGGCTCGGTCAGGTCAAGCCACCAGCCGGCGGTGCCCTCCTCGTTGAGTTTCCGCGCCTGGGGCCAGAGCCAGGCGTCGAGACCGGGATGCGTGAAATCGAGCAACTCACCGCCATAGTAGCCGCATTCGACCGGATGGCCCCGCCCATCAGTGGCGAACACCCCGGCCTGCCAGCCCGCGGGGAAGGCCGGCGAATCGCGCCGGATCATCGGACCGGATTGCGACATCACGATCCGGACGCCGCGGCGGGCATACTCGGCAATCTTGTCGGCGGGGGTATAGCCGGGGCCGAACCAGCGCGGGGCCCAGAGGTAGTCGTTGACGATGTCCGGCCAGTCGGCATCGATCACCATCACGTCGACGGGAAAACCGCGCTGGGTGAGCTGCTGATACGTTTCATCGATCTCCGGCCAGTCGCGAAACGTGCATTTGCTTTGCCAGTAACCCAAGGCCCACAGCGGCGGCAGCGAGGACCGCCCGGTGAGTCCCGTGTAGCGCTCGACGACTTGGGCGAGGCGCGGTCCGTCGATGACGTAGAGGTCGATCTCGCCGCCGGGGCTGTCGCAGCGGACTTCGTCGGCAACGGATTTCCCCAGATCGAAACGGAGTTCGTGAGCATTGTCGTAGAAGACGCCGTAGGCATGGCCGCGCCGCCCGGTGCTCAAAAGCAACGGAATCGGATACTGGGCGGTGACATTCCCGGACTTGATCTTCTGGCCGGCCCAAAGATCCCGGATCGTGCCGCGCCGGTTGAGGCGTCCGGTATTCTCGTTGTCCTCGCCCAAACCAAGGAGTTGCTCGTCGCTGTCCAGTCCCTGGGTGAGCGTCCAGGCGCCGCCGTCCGCCTGGGCAACCACGCGGGCGCGGAGAGAATCGGCGTGTCGTCGCCTCTTCCCCTCACTTCGAAACCCAGCGTGGCGCGATCGATGCAGACCGTGAGGGCGGCGGTGCTCAAGGTCACCGCGCCCGCCTCCTCCCGGAGGGCGAGCGGAACCCGTGCGACGGGGGCTCCGGCCAGGGCCAGCGACGGGGGGCGCGAGAAATCGCCGGCGGGCTTGAACCAAAGGCGAATGATATGATCGTCGAGCGCCTCGATCCTCATCCGCGCGGTTCCCGGTCCGGCGACAATCATCGGCGCGGGCGGCGGCGGTTCCGCCATGGCGTCAGCGGCGGCCGTCCGGACGCCGCTGCCACCAAAGACGAGCAACACCGCGACGCGGCCGGCCGGCGAGGAGAAGCAGCGGAGTTTCATTGAAGTTCTCATGATGGAAAACAGGTTTCTCTGATTGGCCGGGACGCGCCATGCGCTACCTGACTTCCCGAGGGGCGGCAAGCCGCGGGCTTGCTCACGCCGGGGTGGCCCGAAGGCGAATAAGTAGATCCTTGCTCTGCACCGAGTCGCCCACCTGGGTGAGCACCTCGGCGACGGCCCCGGCAAAGGGAGCATACACGGTGGTCTGCATCTTCATGGCCTCGATGGTCAGAAGTTTGGCGTTTTTCTCCACTTTCATCCCCACGCTGACCGCAAGGCTGGAAACCATTCCGGGGATCGGCGCGCCAATTTGCGATGATTCGGCAGGGTCGGCCTGGCGCCGCGGTTGGGCGGTGGCATGAACGGAAGTGTCGAGGATGATGGCTTCGCGCGGGCGGCCGTTGAGCTCGAAGAGGATGGTGCGATAGCCATCCCGATCGGGTTCCCCGACGTGAACCAATTTGACGAAAAGCGTCTTGCCCGGCTCGATTTCCGCCGCGATCTCCTCGAGCGGCCGGAGTCCGTAAAAGAAGGCGCTGGTCGGCAGCATGCTCACTTCGCCGTAGGTTCGTTGAAACCGGGCAAATTCCGCGTGCACCTCGGGGTACATCAAGTGGCAATAGAGTTCCCCGTCGGTGACGGACGATCCGCCGCCCGTGGCTCGTCCGGCTTTCTTGGCGAGCGCGACCTTCTCCTGTTCGAGGTCGATCGGCGGAAGGTTGGCGCCCGGCCGGTCGCGGCGCGGCCGGCGCGGTCCCAGGACGACCCGCTGCAACGCTTTGGGCCATCCGCCGGGGGGCTGGCCAAGGCCGCCCGCGAGCATGTCAACGACCGACGCGGGGAAGGAGGTGCCGGGCGGGAGATTGAGCACGTTGGCCGGCTTGATGCCCCGGGAGATGAGGAAAAGCGTCAGGTCGCCCACGACTTTCGAGGAGGGCGTGACCTTGACGATGTCGCCGAAGAGTTGGTTGACGTCGGCGTACGTGCGCATGATCTCGGTCCAGTGGTGGCCGAGCCCCATGGCCTGGGCCTGTTCGATCAGGTTGGTGTACTGGCCGCCGGGCATCTCGTGCAGGTAGACCTCGGCGCTGCCGGTGCGCGGGCTGGAATCGAAGGGCGCGTAGAGCTCGCGAACGGCCTCCCAGTAGCGGGAGAATTCGTTGAGGGTGTCGAGGTCGAGGCCCGAATCGCGAGGCGTGTGCTGCAAGGCGGCGACGAGCGAATTCAAATTGGGCTGGCTGGTCGAGCCGGACATCGACGCGAGGGCGAGGTCGACGATGTCGACGCGGGCGTCGCTCGCGGCGATCACCGAGGCGGCGGCGATTCCGCTGGTGTCGTGCGTGTGGAAATGCACCGGGAGGCCGATCTCGTTTTTCAACGCCCGGACCAGCTTGGCCGCCGCGTAGGGCCGGCACAGGCCGGCCATGTCCTTGATGGCCAGGAGATGGGCGCCGCGTTTTTCGAGCTGTTTGGCCAGCTTGATGTAATAGGCGAGATCGTATTTGTCCCGCGTCGGGTCGAGCAGGTTGCCGGTGTAACAGATGGCCGCCTCGCAGAGGGCGCCGGTCTGGAGCACGGCGTCCAGCGCGACGCGCATGTTCGGGACGTAATTCAGCGAATCAAAAACGCGGAACAGGTCGATGCCGGTCTCGGCGGCGTGGCGCACGAAACCAGTGATGACATTGTCGGGGTAATAACTGTAGCCGACTCCGTTGGCGCCGCGCAGCAGCATCTGAAAGCAGATGTTGGGGATGCGCTCGCGCAGCAGGGCCAGGCGCTGGTACGGATCCTCATGGAGGAAGCGCAGGGAGGTGTCGAAGGTGGCGCCGCCCCAGCATTCGAGGCTGAACAGGCCGGGCAACCGGCGGGCCAGCGCGTCGGCGGTGGCGAGGAGGTCAAACGTCCGCACGCGGGCGGCCAGGAGCGACTGGTGCGCGTCGCGAAACGTCGTGTCGGTGATGAGGAGGCGCTTCTGGGCGAGGATCCAATCCGCAAAACGGCGCGGGCCGAGTTCCCGGAGGAGCTGGCGGGTGCCCGGGGGCGGCGGCACGCGATGATCGGATTCCGGGACGGGCGGAGGCGGGAGAATCCGCTGTCGCGGGCGGCCTTTGACCTGCGGGTTGCCGTTGACGATCACGTCGCCGAGATAGGCGAGCAGCTTGGTCGCCCGGTCGCGCCTGATCCGGAACTCGAACAGCTCCGGCGTGGCGTCGATGAGACCCGTGGTGGCGGCGCCGGCGCGGAAAACTGGGTGGTGAATGACGTTGTCGAGAAAGGGAATGTTGGTCTTGACGCCGCGGATACGAAATTCGCGCAGGGCGCGGTCCATCCGCTGCAGGCGCGCTCGAACTTCGGCCGCAGGCCGTGACCTTGACCAGCAGCGAGTCGTAGAAGGGCGTGATGACGGCTGCCGGCGTCGCCCATGCCGCCGTCGAGCCGGATGCCGAGGCCGGCGGCGCAGCGGTACTGAGGATCGGCCGTAGTCGGGGGTGAACTTGCTGGCCGGGATCCTCCGTCGTGACGCGGCACTGCACGGCGCAGCCGTTGCGCGGCACCGCCTCCTGCCGGGGCAGGTCGAGTTCCGGGTCGAAGAGGGAGCAACCCTCCGCGATGAGGATCTGGGCCCGCACGAGGTCGATGCCCGTGATCATCTCGGTGACCGTGTGTTCGACCTGGATGCGCGGATTCATCTCGATGAAGTACCATTCCCGCGGATCGTCGGCGTTGACGAGAAACTCCAGGGTGCCGGCGTTGTCGTAGCGGATGTCGCGGGCCAGGCGCACGGCGGCGGCGCACAGCGCGGTGCGCACGTCATCGGGCAGGCCGGGCGCCGGCGCGATCTCGATGACCTTCTGGTGGCGGCGCTGGACGGAGCAGTC
>CAVRNM010000218.1:0-5087 GCA_963722225.1 uncultured Verrucomicrobiae bacterium | reverse complement strand
TTCGCGGGCATGGGCAATGACACCTTCCACACTGCCAAATTCCTTGAGCCATTTCACCGCGGTCTTGGGTCCGACGCCCTCGATTCCGGGAATATTGTCGGAAGCATCGCCCACCAGGGCGAGGTAGGCGGCAATCTGCGCCGGCAGCACGCCGAACTTCTCCGCGACTCCGGCCGCATCGAGCCGTCGCCAGCCGAGCTTCGGGTTGGCCGACGGCGGGGCAGCAGCATCTGGATTCCTTCCCCGACGATCTGCGCAAAGTCCTTGTCGGCGCTGACAATCAACACCTCGTGGCCCAGGGCGGCGAGATGCACCGCCTGGGAAGCCACCAGGTCGTCCGATTCCACGCCGGCCTGCTCCACGCCGGCCAGACCCATCGCCCGCGTCACCGCCTTGATATACGGCAATTGTTTCACGAGGGCTTCCGGCATTTCCACGCGCTGGGCCTTGTATTCCGGGTGCAACGCGAGCCGGTCCTGGGCGCCGCCCAAATCGAAGAACACCAGCGTCGCCGCCGGCTTCTCCTGGTCCGTCAGCCGCCAAAGCGACTTGACCCATCCGTGGACGGCGTTCGTCGGAAAGCCATCAGCCCGCGTCAGCTCCGGCACCGCGAAGAAGCAGCGATAGGCAATATTGAATCCGTCCACGAGCAGCCATTTGGCCATGCGCGCAGCCAAACTCGATTTCCCGTCGTCGTAAATCGCAATCCTCGGAAAAATCTTTCCGGCGGCGCATTTTCCGGTTGAAACCGGGACGGAAGGTCGCTCGCGACGGTGGAACCGGCCTCAGCGGGGCCGGCTACAACGCAGGCGCTGTTTCCCAGTCGGGACAATCCTCACCAGGGCGAATTCATTCTCGGCTGTGCCGACACCTATTCCTCCTTCGTAGGGGCGCAATCTTGTCGCGCCCGCGAGAGTGGGCGCAGCAAGTCTGCGCCCCTACCAGTGGACCCGAGATTGCCAGCCGAAAATGAATCCGCCCTGCTATCCTCACTCGCCATTCAGTGCCTTGCCTCGTGCCGCATCGTTGGGTGCGATCGGCGGCGGCGACGACGCGGCGGACCGGGCCAGGCGCGACAGGCTCGAACCTCCGTCCGGGCTGACCTGACTCGCTGTCACAAAGATCAGAAGATTGCGTTTCTGCGAACTTTCCCCTTGGACCGGAAAGCGCGCCCGAGCAACGGAATGTCGCCGAGGATGGGCACCTTGTCCTCCACCTTTTTCACCTCTTCGCGCGTCAGGCCGCCCATCACGATCGTCGCGCCATCGCGGATGGTCACGCGGGTGCTCACCTCGCGCACCGAGAAAACCGGCTGGAAGAAGCCCGACGGCACCGTCACCGTCCGCCCGCCGGAGATCGCGATGCTCGGGCCGCCGTATTCCGTGAAGCCCTCGAACTCGGTGACCTTGGGGTTGAGTTCCAGGCTGATGCTGCAGTCGTCCTCCTCCACCGTGGGAGTCACCCGGAGTTCCATCCCGACATTGCGGGTCGTAAAGTCCTTCGGGGTACCGGCGGTAATGGCCACGCCGGCTGAGCCGCTGCTGCCGTCGCCCGTGGTCCGGCCGCTGCCCACCTGGCTCTGGATCTCACCGAAGGATTGCGGATAACGCATCTCCTGCGCGACCGTAATCAGGGCTTCGCTGCCGGACAGCACGGTGACCCGCGGGGCGCTCAGCAGATCCGTCCCGCTCTTTTGCGCCAGCGCCCGCACGACCGCGTTGACATCAAACTCGCCAATTGAGCCGGCGATGGTGGCGAGATTGGCCGCCGTCTGGCCCAGATTGCCCGCGCCGGGAAGGAGGGGAGCCGCCAGCGTGCCGACCACCTGGTTGTCGACGATGATCCCGCTCGATTGCTGGCTGTTTCGAAATGCGTCCGCCAGCGTCCGGTTGACCGCGGTGCCGCTCGCCGGGTCCGCCGTGCGGTACTGTTCGCGATAGCGCACCTGCGGCGAGCCATCGGCGTTGAGCAAGGCCGCGCCGCTCTGCGGGTCGACCAGCGGCACCGGCCCGCGCCCCGCCGTCCATTGGACGCCCAGTTCATCGAGCGCCCCTTCCTGAACATCCATGAACTTCGCCTCGATCTCCACCTGCCGCACTTCCCGGTACCGGCGGAGAATGGCGCGGACCCGATCGAGGTTGCGCGCAGTCTCGGTCACGATGATCGCCGACCCGTCGTAGGCCAGGTTGCTGCCCGCAACACCGTCAAAGGTCACGCCCGCGCGCTGGAGGAACTGCCGCAGACGATGCGTCAGGTCCGCCGATATCGCCGCCTCCTTGCCCTCCTCTTCCACCTCCGCCGGCCGGCGCGCCTGACCGACCGGTTTGGCGCCCCCACCCGTCATCCGCAGGACCGTGGCGCGCGGAGCCGGAAAAACCTCCGTCGCGAGCACGGAGCGCTCGCCACCGGGCCGGACCACCACGGCATCAGGCTCGACATCATACTGGTAGCCGACGGCCTCCGTCACGAAGTCGAGGACGCGCTTCAGCGTCACGTTCCTCAATGTAATCGTGACCGGCGGGTTCGTGTTGGCAGGATCCAGCAGGACAATGTTCACGCCTTTCGGGGCATGATCGGTCGCATCGAATTCCTCCGCCAGCGCCCCGAGCGCATCCACCACCCGGTTCAGCTCGAGATTCGTGAAATTCACCGCGGGGATGGCGATCGCTTCCAGCTTCTGCTGCAAGGGAAGTGGGACTACCCCGCGCGCCGGTTCCGGCGTCGGCGCGAGCGCACGGTCCGCTCGCTGCCAGGCCTGCCGGACCTGTTCCAGCAGATCGGTCCGGGATTTCTCCTGTTCGGAATCGGCGGACTGCGCGATCATGGGCGGAAGAGTCAGGGCGGAGACGAGGAGGCAGAACAGCAACCTCTCCAGGCAGCGGGCGGTATGGATGGGCCGCGAAGAAACATTGGAATGTGGGGCGGGGTCGCCGGACCCCGCCCTACCATGAAGCACTGGATCGTCCACGAGCCCATCGTCTAGGACATTTGCCTTCCCGATGTGCCGGGCATGATCTTTCGTATTCATGGATTTGTTACTCCTCCCGGGCCGACCTGCTCGGCGGCGGTGACGGCCGGGTGCCGCGGACGGCATCCGGCGGAATCTGCGGGGTGAGCGCTCGGCCGGTCGCCCTGGCGCCGTCCTCCGGCCCGCCCGTCACCACGGCCAGCGGCGGCTCCAGTTCGATGCGCTCAACGCAATAGCGAACACCCTCGACTACGGTCGATCCGCCCTCCTTCAGTTCCCGCCGCCAAGCCGGGTTCTTCCGGCTGGCGAACCACCCCAGCGGAGCGCCCGCCGGAGATGGACCGCGGGTCGTCAGGGAGATTTCTTCACCCGTTTCTTCATCGGTGACGGTGGCCGTCGCCAGCGGCGCGCCGGTTTCTTTGCCACCCGGAACCGTGCGGTCCAAGCCCAGACGCTTCAGCCACAATTGGTGTCCGGCCAGCCGGTCCCCGACCCGGCCCACCACGGTCTTCCCGGTCGTCATGTCGGCAAAGATCCCCTTCAGGTCTTCCGGGCCACCCGCAAAGCCAACCAAACGGAGCCAGAAAGGTTTCCTCCGAACCTCCAGCAACTGGAGATCGAATGACGGGGTTGCCGAATCCGCCGGCGTCGCCTCTTCGGCGGGAACGGCGGCCAGCGCATGGCTGCGCCGGTCATGGAAAAGCGCCGGTGGAGTGAAAACATCGTAGATCCAACCCCGGCCGCGCTCTTGCATCCGAGGCTCGGGCCAGACGCAAGGCGGGTGCCCGGTGCCCGCGGGCGCGGCCGCTGGGCGAGCCGTCCCTTTCTCCGTCACCAATCCCGCGGCAAGTGCGCAGCATTCCACGGTGACGGTGAATTGCGAAAGGGTCGGCTGCACCATGAGCACGACCGGCCCGGTGTCGGTGGCCTTCCCTTGGGGGAGTGAGGCGCCAGTCGACGCGGGTTCCACGGCGATCTCGCTGATGATCACCAACTGCGGGCCGGCCGAAAGTTGGTTGAGAAACCGGCGCAGCGCCGCCGTGCGCCCGGCAAAGGTCAGCCGGATGGACATGGTCTCAATCTCGCCCGCCTCCCGCACCGACAGGCGCGGATCGACATCGGAGAGGTTGCCCGTCGCGCCCCCGTCATCTCCCGGCCGCGTCTGCGTCCCGCGCGGAACCGGCCCGGGCTGGCAGGCGCATTGGACTGAAAGCAACTGCGATGGATGAGCGGCCAACAGCGCCCGGACCAAGTAGTCGGTTGCCTCCCGTTGTCGCCGGCGGGCGGCGATCGCGACCGGATTGCCGGAGTCGCGACCCGTCTGAATAATCCCAAACTGTTCCTCCGGTCGGATCCCGACCCCCGCGCGTCGCGCCCGCTCGCGCAGATCTTGCACGAATTTCCCGGCATCGCGAAGCGGTTCCGCCCGGGAATCCGTCGGTCCCGGCCTTCCAGGCGGACGGGCGGACGCGCCCGCGTCACCAGTGAACTCTGCCTGCAGACGGGCCAGGATATCCTCCGCGGTCGTGAGTTCTGCCCCGGGTTTGGCGGATGGCGCCGCGGTGGCTGCCGGATCGAACAGCGCCAGACGACTCGCCTCGCACCGTTTCTGCGCCAACGCGCGCCGCGCCGCCCAGGCGGCTGTTCCGGCATCGATCAACCCCCAGCCTTCCGCGAGCAGCACCAAAAGCCATAGGACCGTCAGCCCGATGAAAACCCGCTGAATCGATAGAAGCTGTCCGAAAAGTCCGTTGCACCTTGCGATGGAGGGCGCCGCGCCATCGGCGCCGCTCTGGGATTGGGCGGCGACAGCGCGCCGTCCTTCGGATTCCGGCAGTTTTCGGATAGTCTTTAGCTCATGCATGGCGCGGATTCAGAATAGAGCGTCCGGCGCCAGCCGGAGGGTGATCTCAAAATCAAAAAGACCTGGCTGACTGGCGGCAGCGTGCTCAAGCTCCGCCGCGGCAATCAGGGGCGAAGCGCGCAAGGCGCCGAGCAGTGATTCGACTTTCGGGGAGGACTTGTCCCCGGTCTCAGCGGTCAGGCGGCCCGCATCGAGCAGCCGGCCTGCCAGCAGGAGACGGACGCCGGTTGCCGCCTCGGATCGTCCGGCAGTCCT
>CAVRNM010000217.1:0-7643 GCA_963722225.1 uncultured Verrucomicrobiae bacterium | reverse complement strand
CGCCTTTGCGGGCATCCAGGGAATCGCCGGAATCAATATTCGGCATCGACACCCGCGTACTGGTCTTCGCCCTCGCCATCAGCGGGGCCACCGGACTGCTGTTCGGCGTATTCCCGGCCTCAAGCGTCGCCCGGCCGGATCTGAATCAACACCTCAAGGAAGGCATGCGCGGATCAACGACCGGATCCCGCGGCCGGCTGCAATCGCTGCTGATCGTCTCCGAAACGGCCCTGACCGTCATCCTGCTCTTCTCCGCCGGGCTGCTGCTGCGCAGCTTCGCCAAGGCGTTGCATGCGAATCCCGGATTCAACCGCGAGAACGTGCTCACCTTTGATCTTACGCAGCCCAACAGCAAGGCACCGACCAGCGGACACCGGGTGCGTTTTGTGCACCAGGTCTTGCAGCGCATCGAACAGATTCCCGGGGTCGTCGAGCGCGGGGATGGTTTCATCCACGCCCATGAACGGCATCGTCGGCTATGGCGACCTGGTCAGTCGCGAGGATCGTCCCGAAACCCGGAATGACCTCAACGCGAGCTTCGATTCTGTCGCCGGCGATTTTTTCAAGGTGGTCGGCATCCCATTGCTGCGCGGCCGGTTCTTCACCGAGGCGGACAACGACGAGAAGGCGCCAAAGGTCATGATCATCAATGAGGCCCTCGCCCGGCGGTTCTTCGGCGAAGAGGATCCGCTCGGGCGCCTCCTGCATTTCAAAGAGGCCGCCTGGGAGATCGTCGGCGTGGTGGGCAACGTCCGGCAATTCCAGCTCGATATCGAGCCGCAGCCGCAGGTCTATTATGCCCAAGTCTACTTCCCTTGGTACACAAGCATCGTTGTCCGAACCCAGGTGCCGCCGCTGACGCTGGCCGCCGAGGTCAGGCGGGCGGTTCAGGCCGTCGACCCGGACCAGCCCATTGCGAACCTTGGGACCCTGGAGCGATCGGTCGGAAACGCGCTGCAGACACGCCGGATCATGTTGACCCTTCTCGGCCTCTTCGCCGCCACGGCGCTGGTCCTGGCCTGCATTGGCATTTATGGAGTCACCGCGTATTCGGTGGCGCAGCGGACCCGGGAAATGGGGATCCGGATCGCGCTCGGGGCCGGGGCCGGCCAGGTGATCGCGCTTGTGATGCGGGGCGGCGTCAGGCTCGTGCTGGTCGGGCTGGGAATCGGCGCCGGCTGCAGTGTCGGCGCCGGGTTCCTGATCGCCAGCCAGCTCTATAACGTGTCGAAGGCCGATCCCATCGTCTTTGCGCTGGTCGCGGTCGCACTTCTCGCGGCAACTCTTGCGGCCTGCTGGCTGCCGGCAAGGAAAGCCACCCGGGTGGATCCGATAACCGCGCTCCGCGCCGATTGAGTGGCCGGCCGGTCCCACGTTTTCTGCCGCCGCGGCCGGCGCGCGACGAAAGTTGATCCGATGATCGAGCGGCGCGCGGAGTAGAAGTGAGAGTGAGAGTGAAAGTGCGAGTGCGATGCGATTGAGATGGGGCCGAATGTGCGGATGGGCGCAGCCAGAGGAATCCGCGCCGCGGATTCCTTACTCCCCGTTCTTGAAGGGAACGTAGCGGTAGCCACCTCGCTCCCAGACCAGGCAAAAATTGCGCCCCAGGCGCAGTTGGGCACGCGCTCCCGCCGCGTCTTCGACGGGCGTGCGATTCACCTGCACGATGACCATGCCCGGGCGGAATCGCTCGTGGAAGGGCGACGTGTCAGCCACATCGGTCACCACCAATCCGTCGACGTCGTCGGGCAGTCGGAAGGTGCGGCGCGCATCGTCGTCCACCTGCCCCACCGTGACGCCGGTGACGAATTCATCCGGCTTGCCGCTGTCGTCCGTGAGCTTCGCCAGCGCGACCTCCAACTCCGCCATCTTGCCCTCACGGAGATACTTTACCTTCACTTTCGTGCCCGGCGCCGTCTGGGCGATGATCATTCGCACCGCATCGAAGGAATCCACCGGCCGGCCATTGATTGCCACAATCACGTCTTCCTGCTTCAACCCCGCCTTGGCCGCCGGGCTGTCCGGAGTGACGGTCGAAATGATCATTCCCTTGGCATCCTTGCCCATCGCCTCGGCCAGTTCCGGGGTGAGGGGATCCACCCCGACGCCCAGATAGCCGCGCGCCACCGTGCCGGTCGCAATCAGGCTCTGCATCACGCTCGAGGCGAGATTGATCGGGACCGCAAAGCCGATGCCCATGCTGCCGTTGGTGGTCGACATGCATCGCACTATTGATGCCCACCAGGCGGCCTCTCGCGTCGACCAGCGCGCCGCCGGAATTGCCCAGATTGATGGCGGCGTCGGTCTGGATGAAATCCTCGTAGCCGTTGATCTCGTCGAGCAGATGCACGCGCCGGCCTTTGGCGGAGACGATGCCAGCCGTCACCGTCTGCCCGATGTCGAGCGGATTGCCGACGGCAAACACCAGGTCGCCCACCCGCAGGCGGTCGCTGTCAGCGAGCGTGACGGTGGGAAGATTCTCCGCCTCGATCTTGATGACGGCGACATCGGTCTTGGGGTCGGTGCCGATGATCTTGCCTTTGAACTCGCGGTCGTCCGCGAGGGCCACCTTGAGCTCGTCGGCGCCTTCGACGACGTGGTTGTTGGTCAGGATATAGCCGTTGGGTGAAACGATCACCCCGGAGCCAAGACCCTCTTCATGCGACTCGCGCTCGTCTTCGCCGAAAAGCTGCTGGAACGATGGCGGCAGATGATGCCGGATCGTCTTGCTCGAATAGATGGACACCACCGCTTTCTGCACCGGTTCAACCACATCGGCATAACTCACCACCGGGGCGGACTTCCCGTCATTGAGGGGCGACAGATCGATCTTGAGCGCCGGCTTGGGCGGGGGCGCGTCCTTGGCGCCCGCCAGGAACAGTGCCGTCAGGGCCAACGCCAGGCCGGGGAGGAGGATTTTGAGCTTCATGAAAGAGGGAGGGCCAGTGGACACAATAACCACGCGCACGGTTCCACACAAACCGGGGCCGCTCAAAAACCCTTGATCTTAAACAGGCTGGTAATGCTCTCGTTGCTGTTGATGCGCACGATGGCGTCCCCGAGGAGACTGGCGATGCTCAGGGCGGTGATGGGCAGGCCGCGCGGATCGTTGGGAATCGAATTGGTGATGATGAGCTCATCGATCAGCCCGCCCTTCAACCGTTCGTAGGCCATTTCGCTGAGAATGCAGTGGCTGACGGCCGCCCGCACCCTCGTGGCGCCGCTCTCCCGGAGGATTTTCGCTGCCGCAATCAGAGTGCCGGCAGTCTCGGTGATGTCGTCGACCAGCAGCACTTCACAACCCTTCACCTCGCCGACCACATTGATCGCCTCGACGGTGGTGGCGCTCTTGCGCTTCTTGGCCACGAGACCCAGGCCGGCGCCGAGCATGTCGGCATAGGCGGCCGCCATCTTCATCCCGCCGACGTCAGGCGAACAGACGACGAGACCCGGCGGCATGTCCTTCGCCAGGTAGTCGAAAAACACCGGCGAGGCGTAGAGATGGTCGACGGGGATGTCGAAGAAGCCCTGGATCTGCTGGCTGTGGAGATCCATGGTGAGCACGCGATTGGCGCCCGCGGCCACGAGCAGGTTCGCCACCAGTTTGGCCGTGATGGGCACCCGGGGCTGGTCCTTGCGATCCTGGCGCGCGTAACCGTAGAAGGGCATGACCGCGGTGATGCGCTGCGCCGACGCCCGGCGGGCCGCATCGATCATGATGAGCAATTCCATCAAATGATGGTTCGACGGCGGACAAGTCGACTGGATGATGAAAACATCCGCGCCGCGGATGTTCTCGTTGATCTTCACAAACGACTCGCCATCCGGGAAACTGGTCACCGTGGCCTCGCCCAGCGGGACGTTGATGTGCCGGCAGATTTCCTCTGCCAAGGGCCGATTCGAGTTTCCGGAGAATACTTTCAGCCGAACTTCGCTCATAAGATGCCCGCCATCTTGCCCAGAAGCAGCGGCGGCGGAAGCCAATTCTCACGGCCCGGCGCCGGCGAGTTCCCTCAACTGTTCCTCCAGCGCGTCAACCCGGTGAAAGAGCTCGGGCAGGCGCTGCTTGAGCACCGCGATGCGGCGCTCCAGCATCAGGGGAATGGCCGGAGATCCGTTGACGGAACTCCCCGCTGCCACGTCGCTCGCGACCCCCGCACCGCCTCCGACCTTGGCCCCGCGTCCAATCGTGATGTGCCCTCCGATGCCCACCTGGCCCGCGAGAACGACATAGTCCTCGATCGTGCTGCTGCCGGAAATGCCGACCTGGGCGCAGAGGATGCAGTGGCGTCCGATGATCACATTGTGCCCGACTTGCACCAGATTGTCGATTTTCGTTCCCTCCCCGATCACCGTGCGGCCGAACCGGGCGCGGTCGATCGTGCTGCCGGCCCCGATCTCCACATCGTCTTCAATCACGGTCTTCCCAATCTGCGGCACCTTCTCGTGGCGCCCGGCGACAAATTCGTAGCCGAAACCATCGGATCCGATCACCGCGTTGGCGTGGATCCGCACCCGGCGCCCGATCTCGGAGCCGGCATACACCCGGACGCCGGGAAAGAGCTGGCAATCCTCGGCAATCGTGACCTCGCGCCCCACGTACACCGCCGCCTGGAGGTGCGCCCGTTCCCCGATCTCGGCTCCGGTCTCGACCACGCACAACGGGCCGATCGAAGCGCTCGCCGCGACGCGGGCGCCCGCCGCCACCACCGCGGTGGGATGCACGCCCGCCACCACGGCCGGTCGCGACACCGACTCGATGCGCGCACACAGCCGCGCCAGCGCCACCGAGGGCTGGTCGACCACCAGGAAGCTCTGGTTGGCCTTCGGTTCCCCGACATAATCCGGAGGGATCAGCACCACCGACGCCTGGGTGCCCGCCACGTCCGCCTTGTATTTCGCCTGGTTAAGAAAAGACAGGTCGCCGGCCCAGGCGGTGCGGAGTGCGGAGATCCCCTCGATCATGGCGGTGGTCGCGCCCCGGGCGGCCCGCGCTTGAACGATGGTCGCAATCTCATCAAGGGTGAACGAAAGCTGCATGGCGGAAGATTCCGGTGGCGGAATGCCGGACGGACTCCGGTAGTCGGAGCTCGCAACGGTAACCGTCATCGGACACTCAAGCAAAATTCCGGCCCGGCCCAAAGAAAAAACCCCACCAAAATCGGGTGGGGTTCTTCTGAGAATCCGGTCTCCCGGCCATCTGCCTGGCGGAATCGCCTAATTCTTTGGAGCGAGCCCGGGAACGGTGACCGTGGGAGCCGCGGACGTCGCGGGCGCCGTCGCCGAAGCGGCCGGAGCCTGCTCCGTGGGCGTCGCTGCGGGCGCCGAGGTGGCCGGGCGATCCTTGTTGATAAAAGCCAGGGCCTCTTCGGTCATGTCGTAGCTGGCATCCGCGTAAACGATGCCGGAGTTCCGATCCATCACCACGGTCGCACCCTTGCTCTTGCCCAATTCGGCGACTTTCTTGAGGATTTCCTCGACCAGCACACTCCGCATGCTGTTGAACTTTTGGCTGATCAGGTTCCGCTCATCGCCCTGGTATTTTTGGATCTCGCCCTGCCGCCGCCGGATATCATCCAGCATCTTCGCCGCGTCAGCCTCCGCCTTCGTCTTTGCCTCGTCCTTCAGCATCGCGCTCTTGGACTGCTCCAGCAACTCCTTATACTGGTCTCCCAAACCGTTGAGCTCCTTTACCTTGCGCTCGAGCTCCTCCTGCGCTTTCTGCTGATCTCCCTTGAGCTTGGCCATCTCCGGCTCCGTCTTGTAGTAGCCCTCCAAAAGCTTGGTCATGTCGACGGTGAGCAACTTCAACGCCGGCTGAGCGGAGAGCCCGAGCGCGGTTGCGCCGAAGGCGGTTAAAGTGAGGATCGATTTCAACATTCTGTTCATAGGAGATAACACTGGGCAGTGGGTTAGGATTAAAAGCGGGTGCCGAAGGAGAAATTGAACTGGTTCCCCTTCTTATTTTGATGGTCGGTGGTCAAGGGAATACCGTAGTCGAGGGCCAGCGGGGCTCCGGCCACGAGCATTCGAAGCCCGAAACCAAAGTCGTCATTATAGTGCGACGGATTGAAGTCGTAAGCCCCGGAATTGAGAAAGCCCGCGTCATAGAAGATTGCAAATCGCACGGGTTTCACGACGTCAAGCGTGTACTCGGCGGTGAACATTCCATAGGTCTTGCCACCCAAGGGAACGTCGTTCACGTCCTTCGGACCGACGTCCCGTTCCTCAAAACCGCGCAGATCATCGGGCCCGCCGAGAAAGAATTTGTCATACCAGGCCACGTCGGTGCTGCTGCCGTAATTCTCGATCACGCCGCCGCGGGCGATCAGTGACAGCACCTGGGTTTGAGCCCGAAAGACCGGGATGAACTCCGACCCGCGCGCGGCAATGCTATAGTAGTTGTTCGATCCGCCCAAGGCACCGCCCGCCACGTACGCGTCCACCTGGAAGAAGACTCCCCCGCGTCGTGCCCACCAGCTTGTCCCGGACGTCCAGTCCCACTCAACCCCAGACGCTTGACTGTGCGGCTCTTGCCCGCGAGCGCCAGGATGTCGGGCGAGGAATTGGGATCGACGTTATCGATATCGATCTCCTCGTCCGTCAGGGAGAGTTGACCTTGAAAGTACTCGAACAGGTGCTTCGCGAATAGATCTCCGATTCCATGCGGATCTCCTGATAGTATGAACTCGGGTAGCTGGAGCTTTGCGGGTAAATGTTAAAGCCCGCGGTGAGTTCCTTCTGCATGACCCACGGCTCCTCAAACGAGAGGACAATCTCGTTCGACAACTGCCCGAACTGGAACCGCAGGCGGGCTTTTTCTCCCGCCCCCTGGAACAACGACTGCGGGTCCTCATCGAACAAGTCGAAATTGGACTGGCTGATCTCCGCGAAAAACGTGGCCCGCTCCAACGAACTGTAGCCGGCGCCGAAACTGAGGTTTCCGGTCCGCGCCTCCTTGACGGCAACCTTCAGATTGCGCCGGCCGGGAATATTGGTGCTTTCCGGGGTGAGGTTGACGTCCTCGAAGAAACGCGTGTTTTCCAGCCGCAGTTTGCTGGCCTTCGTCCTCACCATGTCAGACACATCGCCCGGGCCGAGGAGCAGCTCGCGGATAATGATGCTGCTCCTGCTCTTGGTGTTGCCCTCGATCTTGATCGACTCGACGAAAAATTTCTCGCTCTCCTCAATCTGATATTCGATGTCGATGTTGCCGGTGCCCAGGTTGGCTTTGCGCACCAGCCGCACGCGCGTGTCAAGGTTCGCTCCGGCCATAAAAGTCCTCCAGCGTCTCCACATCCTTGTCCAGTTTGGACGGGCGGAAGACCATGCCGCTTTTCTGCCGCAGCACCAGCTTGAGCAGATCCTCCGCATAAAGCTTGCAGCCGGTTATCGTGATGTCGCCGATCCGGTACTGCCGCCCCTCGTCCACGTGGATGGCGATCACCATGCGGCCGGGGTGCGGATCGGAGTAAACGATGCGGTCCTGCGGGATATCGACGTCGAGGTAGCCGTGGTCGCGGTAGTAGTCGGCCAGCTTGACCACATCATCTTCAAAATCATCGTCCTTGAACTTCCCGGAGCCGGTCAGCCAGGAGAACATCCACCACCGCTTCGTCTCCATCTGTTTGCGCAGCTGCTTG
>CAVRNM010000216.1:0-3054 GCA_963722225.1 uncultured Verrucomicrobiae bacterium | reverse complement strand
AAAGCCGGGATCGTCGTAATAGATGAAGTCATGCCGCAGCGCGGGCAGGAAGACACCCACCGCCAACAGGAATATCAGCAAGCCCAGCAGCCGAGTTTTGCCCCAGTTGGACGTGCCGCCTCCGCCCGGGCCGGCGGAGGGTTCAGACCGGCACGGCCGGCCTTCCTTATCAGTGTCGGGCAGCATCGGTCCGGCGTTGGAGTCCGCCGGGGCCGGGACCCGCCTGGCCTGGTGGTTTTCCTTTCGCGTTGACCGCCTTTTTCCCACCGGTGCACTCAAATCGATCCCCGGGAGATGACGCAACTCGTTTTGGCTTCGGACGGGATGATGCCGCGCTGCTGAGGCTTGCATAATGAAGCGACAACCAGAGGCGGAGCGGCGCGACATCAGACACGCGCACCACCAGTCTCGCATCGTTCCGCGGGATTCAGCAGATTCACCCGCCGGCCAGTTCGTCCTTGTCCTCAGCCGCTCCGGCACCGACAAACAGTCACCCATGAGTGTTTCATCACCGTCCGTTCAGGCCCGGGTGTACCACGCAAGTCCGGAAGGATATGTCAGTGCTCTCGCCGGCATCCAGCGCAAGACCCTGGTCAATGGCGGCCGCACCCAGCTGGTGGAATTCAAGCTGGCAACCGGTGCGGCGATTCCGCCCCACCGCCATCCGCAGGAGCAGACCGGTTATCTCGTTTCGGGCCGCTTGGTTCTCACGATCGCCGGGATCGACCATGAGATGCGCCCGGGCGACAGCTGGACGGTCCCAGGCGACGTCGAGCATCAGGCGAGAATTCTCGATGACTCGGTCGCGATCGAGGTGTTCTCCCCCGTTCGCCGTGACTACTGGAGCTGATCTTTTTCTCCCCGACCAGCTGACTATTCCTGCGCTGGCGAGATGCGGTACAACCCGGCGGCGTGCCACGCGATCACCGGAGCAAACTGACTGGCAAATTCTCCCAGGTCCTTCTTCTCCCAAAGATCGCGGACCCGGCATCGGCCGGCAAATCCCAGCCCGGTGAATCGCACCGCCACCGGCAGGCCCGGCTGGTCCAGGGCAATCCGGTCGCGCGTGTTGAACACCGCCACGTACTTGTCCCCGGATCCCGGCACCTCGGCGATCCAGGCAATCTGTCCGTCATGATGAAACAGCTCATGGCCGCCACGGCCGCGCTGGTCGACGGCCACCACCTCATCGTTGGTCAGCAGCGAGCGCGTGAAGTCATCGAGTCTGGTGAGGTCGCCGCCCATGATCAGCGGCGAGCGCGCGATCGACCATAGTGTCATGACGGTCCGCAGCTCGTCGCGAGTGAAATGCGTCGTGCGCCGGCCCTGGTCCAGTACGCCAAACGGCAGCATGTCCGCATCGGGGAAATGTCCCGGCGCGCAGTACGGCGCCCATTTGCGCAGCCGGTCGAACTGCTCGACGAGAGCCGGCCAGTTATCCCAGAAATCGTCGCTGATGCGCCACATGTTCGCGTGGCGCATCACATGCTCAGCCGCCGTGATGATCGTCTCACCCGGGGACAGACTGAGCACCATGGGGCGGCCGGTGCGGTCGATCGCCAGGCGCACCGCCTCAACTTCCGCCTGGTTGGTGAGATAGGGCCGGCTCAGGTCATCCACCTTCACAAAATCGACCCCCCAGGAAGCGATGAGGGCAAAGACCGAATCGTAATACGCCTGCGCCCCGGGCTTGCTCATGTCGACGCCGAACATGTCCGTGTTCCAGGGGCAGACGTGCTGGCGGTCGGCAATGTCCCCGGCGTGGTACGGCGTGCCTTGGATGGGCGTGTTTTCCGCCACGGCCTGGCGCGGGATTCCGCGCATGAGGTGCAGGCCGAACTTCAACCCCTGGCGATGAACATAATCGGCGAGGGCTTTGAATCCCACCCCGTTCGCCGCGGACGGAAAACGGTTGGGGGCCGGCAGCAGCCGGCCCCACTGATCGAGCACGAGTTTCGCGCCGGCCCGGTAATCGAAGCCCGTTGCGTTCGGCTCGTACCATTGGATGTCAACGGTGAGGTATTCCCAGCCAAATGGCTTCAGCTGTTCCGCCATCACGTCGGCCTGGGCCCTGGCCTGGGCCTCCGTCACCGTGGTGGCGAAGCTGTCCCAGCTGTTCCAGCCCATGGGCGGCGTCGCCGCCCATTGCCAAAAGGCCGGCGCGGAACCGCTGGCGACGGTCGCGAGGACGCCCAGATGGAAGACCGCGGCCAGGCCGCAGGCTCGGCAGGACGCATTCATCGAGGAACTTGTTTCCCCAGCCCGGCCAGCGCCTGCTGGGTGGCCGCCAGCAGGGCCTCGGGTCCCACCGGCCGGCCGGTCGCATTTTTCATCCAGAGGTCCGGCGCGGGATTGCCAAACTTGGTCATGCGCTCGTATTCGCCGCCATAGTCGCCCACTTTCCGGATCTGCTCTTCCACCTGGAATCCGATGAGATGGCCGATCGGATAGTCCGGCAGGTACAACTGGTCGCTGATCATGTGCGAATAGATCGCCAGCAATGTCACGTCGCGCTGATGCAGCATCGGCGCGTAGTAGCGATTCCAGAGATCGCGTGCGATCCGGACCGTGGCCGCCTTCAACTCGGCTGGCGTGGCGTCCGGATGCTCGTACATCCAATGCCAGACGCCCATGTCGACCAGCGCCACCCCGGAGATCTCCGCCGTTGCCCAGAAGACGTTGAGGGTGGAGAGCGCGTCGTTGCGGGCGTCCGGCTTCGCCAGCCCGAGCGCCTCCAGGTCGTGGCCCTGCGTCATCATGGCCAGCGCTTCCGTGAAAGCGGAGTTCGGCACTCCGGCGAGGAGATGGTAATCCACGAGGTTCATCGAGAAGGTCTGCTCGATGTTGTGCCCCATCTCGTGGACCGCGATGTTAAAGCCCTTGTAATTCATCCCGTCCGCCTCGACCCGCGTCCGCAGCCGCGCCTTCTGTCCGCTCATCCCCGGCGGCATCGCGTGGCCGGGGCCGCGGGACGGCTCGACGTCGATATGCGCCTGCAGATAGGCCGCCCGCTCCGCCGAGAAACCGAGCCGCGTCAGGATGTTCGGCAGGTCC
>CAVRNM010000215.1:0-9348 GCA_963722225.1 uncultured Verrucomicrobiae bacterium | reverse complement strand
CACTTCCCAGCGGCAGCCGACAAACATGTTGTCCGTGCGGGCGACCTCGCGGCCGTTGAGCCACACAGTGGCAACCGTGTCGAGCCCGTCGGCCACGAGCTGCACGACCTCCTCGGCGAGCAGCGATTTGGGTGCGGTGAACGAAGCGCGGTATTCCCAGTCGCGCTCCTCGATCCACTGCAGATCGATCTCGTTGGTGCCCCAGAACGGATCCGGGATCAGCCGGTGCCGGAGCAGATCGCGGTGGACGCAGCCGGGCACCACGGCGGCGCGCCACGGTGAACCGCGCGTGGCGTCGCGAAAACGCCACGCCGCTTGGGCAAGGGAAAGCACGCGCATGACGGTCGGTGAGGGCCGCCGCGCTACTTCTTCAATGGATGGTCCAGCACGAACTGAACGACTTCATTGAGATCGCAGAAGCACAGTGCCGTGAAGGTATCCGCGGCTCCGTAGTAGATGGCGGTCCGTCCCGTGGCCGAGTCGCACAGGCAACCCACCGGGAAGCAAACCCCGGGCACAAAACCCGCCAGTTCGTACGGCGCTTCCGGGCAAAGGAGCTGCTGGTCGCAACAGGCGATCACCTTCCACGGCTGTTCAAGATCGAGCAGCACGGCGCTCATCGCGTAGACGAAGCCGTTGCAGGTTTGCGTCACGCCATGATAGAAGAGCAGCCAGCCTTCGCTCGTCTCAATCGGCGAGGGTCCGGCGCCGATCTTGGTGCCCTGCCACCACGGCCAGCCGCGACCCATGACGTGGCGGTGCTTGCCCCAGTAGACCATGTCGGGACTCTCGCTGACAAAGATGTCGCCGAACGGCGTGTGGCCGGTGTCGCTCGGGCGGCTGAGCATGAGGAATTTCCCGTTGAACTTGCGCGGAAACAGCACGCCGTTGCGGTTGTAGGGCAGGAAGGCGTTCTCCAGCTGCTCGAAGTGGACGAAATCCTTCGTGCGCGCGATGCCGATCGTCGGGCCATGATAGCCATTGCACCAGGTCACGTAGTATTTGCCGTCGACCAGCGTCACCCGGGGATCGTAGGCGTATTCCTGTCTCCGCACCTCGGGATCGTCGCATTTGAATTCGATCGGTTTCGGCTCGAACGTGAACTTGAAGCCGTCGGAACTGCGCCCGACATGCAGGTGGGGCACGCGGTCCATGCCCTCGGTTCGGAAGACGCCGATGAATTTTCCCTTAAAAGGAACCACTGCACTGTTGAATATGCCCGTGACGCACGGCAGCGGTCGCCGGCCGATGACAGGATTGGCGTCATAACGCCAGACCACATCGGGGTTGCCCGCGGGCTTTGGCTGCCAGGGAATATTGGGAATCGCCGAACCGATGATCTTAAGCTTCATGGTTTGTTCTTTTTGGGGAATGGGAGGCTGCAGAGGCAGTGGGAACAGGGCAAAAGAAAACGTTGGCGCCACGCCACCCGCAATCAGGGATTAAGGATGCAGCCAGCGGGTATTAGCAGGCTGCTTCAGCGGAGATCGATTTCTAAGATGCTTACAAAAGGAGATTTGCAATTCCTGGCGTCACCTTGTTGCCTTTCCGGCGTCTTCCATTGCGAAGCATGTTGAACTCATCGGCAAAGCGTGTTGAATCCATTGACGAGCCTCTCTTGGGTCCGCCACGAAAAACACGGCACTTTGACCCTGGTTTCGTGGTCCAAAGGTGCATAGCTAACTCCTGATTTTAACCCATGAAAACGAATTCGATTCTCACCGCGATCGTTCTCACGACCACACTGGTCACGACCACTGTCCTCGGCCAAGCCACCAGTCCGGTCGCTCCCGCCAGCCCGCCTGCTCCAGAGGTGGCGCCGGCAGTCGTAATCAATCCGGCGCCAACGCCCAACCAGATCGTCTACCTTCCGCAACTCCCCAGCGCCACCGCGCTCGCGAACGCTGCTGTGGCCCAAGGGGTCTCGGTTGAGCAGATCAATCAGACGAGCAACCAGATCACCGTTGTTTACAAATACAGCAACGGGCAGACCAATACCATCTGCTACCAGCTGCTCTCCGCGGCCGTGGCAGCCCCTGCCATTGCCGGACCCACGACGGTCGCAGTGCCCGCCCAGACCACCGTGATTTATGGAACGCCGGCGCCGGGATATTACTACGATCCCTACTATTACGGTTATCCGTGGCCGTGGTTCGCTCCGGTTGCCGTCAGCCTGGGTTTTGGATTCCATGGCGGCGGATGGGGTTACCATGGTGGCTACCACGGTTGGCGTTGATTCACCCGAGTCAGCAGTCGCCAAGCCATCGCACGTTAGCAGGAAAGATTATGCGTCAATCGACTTCATCCCTTCTCGCCCTGGCCGTTGCCGTCCTTTTCAATGGATGTGTCGGCACGGGACCCAACACTCAACAGGGAGCCGTCACCGGTGGCGCCCTCGGCGCGCTTGCCGGCGCGATCATCGGCAATAACAGCCGCGGCGGCAACGCTCTTGGCGGCGCCCTCATCGGCGGCGCGGTTGGTGCCATTGCCGGGGGCACGCTCGGCAATAGCGTCGATAATCAACGCGGGACCATCTATCGGTCGCCGGAAGAGGCGGCCAGCAATGTGGTGGTCCGGCAGGTTCCGCCCCCGCCACCCCCTCCGCAGGTGGCAGAGGTGGTTACTGCCTCGCCTGCACCGGCAGCCATCTGGATCCCCGGTTATTGGGCTTTCAATGGTGCCAGCTATATCTGGATGGGGGGCCGTTGGGAGATCCCGCCGCCGAATTGCCGCGCCTACGTTGCCCCCTACTGGGCGGTGCGTGGAAACAGCTACGTGTACATCCGCGGCTACTGGCGCTAGCAGCCTGTCGGGCTTCGGGCCCTCCAGGCTGCTAAAAGCAAAACCGCCCCCAGAAACTTCGGCAGAAGCTCGGGCAAGGTCCTGCAGCCGGCCTGGGCCGGCGGTGGTTTCTCAATGGTGGGCGGCCTCATCGTCTTTCTTCGGCGGGGCGGTTTTGCATAAGCCCGCATATCCACCTTTGGTCGCCACTTCCTTCAGGGCGACCGAACCGGTCCGTAGGTCACCGGGATCTGCCAATCGGCGTAATTCGGCTGGAAGGATTTCATGGCATTGACCATTTGCTGCCGGAAGATCGTCTCGATCAAGTTCCCCTGGCCCGGCCAGATTTTGAAGTGGACACAGAGAATCTCCGAGCCGGCCTCCGGGACCGTCTCCACCTCGCCGATCACCGGCTTGCTCAAGATGATGGTGCCGAATTGCCGCCACATGCCTTGGGCTGCGCTCTCAATCGTCTGGAGCGCTTTCGTCTGGTCCGCCCCCGCCGGAATCTGGATGTGGGCGCAGGCATCGACGCCGCCGCGGGGAAACCGGCTGACATTGGCAATGGTGCGATTGGGAACAAAGACCTTCTGATCGTAGAGATTAACCAGCTTGGTGAACCGCAGTCCAATCTCCTCGACCCGGCCGATGACAATGGTGGTGCCGGCAATTTCGACCATGTCCCCCACATCCATGGCATCGGAGAAGATCAAGGTCAGACCAATCACCATGTCTTGGACCAAGCCTTGCGAACCAAAGCTGATGGCCAACCCGACAATGGAGGCGCTCGCGAGATAAGCCGTCAGGTTGACGCCGAATTCCTCCAGGAAGAACCCGAACGCGAGAAAGTAGGTGAGAAAGGTCACGCCGTTGCCGATCAATCGGATCAGCGTGATGAACTTCGGCTGTTGCGTGACGAAACCGAGGCGGCTCTGATGCGCCTGGCTTCGCTGGACGAGCAATTCGGTGATGTGGCGGACCAGTTTTACCGCGACATGGACGACGATCACCAGCACCACGATCAGCAACAACCGCCAGCCGATGGACAAGGCATGTCCGGAGAACTGGCCGTAGGCTCGACTGATGAAAGTACCGTTCATCGGGGCGGGCGATCAGTTGGGGAAGGGGCTGGCTTCTGGCATGACGAGCTTTGCACTCTGGCAGATTTCCGCTGCGCCGTCCAGTTCGGGAAGAATCTTCAAGTCGAGCCTCTAGCAGCCTGTCGGGCTTCGAGCCCTTCAGGCTGCTAATAGGAGGCTGGCCGGACGGAAGTCCGACAGCCTCCTAGCCAAGAAACATGTTGCCATCGCCGCCATGGTGCCTTTTCACAAGCGCCCATGCCGCCAGCGCCCGCCAAACCAGGAGATGACGGAACCCTGGCCGTGGACGTAAGGGCGCTGACCAAGCACTATGGCAAGGTCGAGGCGCTCCGAGGCGTTGACCTAGCCGTCAAACCGGGGGAGATGTTCGCGTTGCTGGGCCCGAACGGGGCGGGGAAAACCACGCTCTTCTCGATCCTGGCGACCCTGCGGTCGCCGACGTCGGGTGTGGCCAGGGTTTTCGGGCGGGACTGCGTGACCGAGCGCGATGCGATCCGCCGCGAAATGGGGATTGTTTTCCAGGAGCCCGCGATCGAGCAGCGGCTGAGCGGCCGGGACAACCTGATGCTGATGGGCCTGCTCTATGGTCTCTCGCTCGCCGGCGCCCGCCAGCGCGCGGCGGAGATCCTGGCCCAGCTCGGCATCGAGGACATCGCGGACCGCCTGGCCCGACAGCTGTCCGGGGGACAACGGCGCAAACTCGAGCTGGCCCGGGCTCTGGTGACCGATCCGCGGATCCTCTTCCTTGACGAGGCGACGCTCGGCCTGGACGTCGACGCAAGAAGGATCTTTTGGGGGCAGATCGAGGCCCTGGCGGACGCGGGGCGGACGGTCTTCTTCACGACCCACTACATGGCGGAGGCAGAGGTGGCGGATCGGATCGCGCTGATCGACTCCGGGCGCATCGTGGCCCTGGGCACGCCGCGGGAGTTGAAGACCCGTGTCGGCGGGGGGATCGTGAGTCTGAGGACGGATGACGATCTGCAGGCACGGGCCTGGCTCAGGGAGCGCGGCTTCGTGCCCGAGGAGGGAGGCGAGGGCATCATGCTCGTGCATGCCGACCCGGCGGCGATCCTGCCGGACCTGCTCCGCAATCTCCCGGTCCGGGTCGACCGGGCGGAGGTCCATGCTCCGAGCCTTGAGGACGTGTTCGTGAAACTGACGGGCCGCGGGCTCGATGCGGGGGGCAAGCCGTGATCAGCGGGATTTTCGCCATCGTCGTCCTCGACCTGAAGCGCTTCTGGGTGGACCGCGCGCGGCTGGTCGCCGGACTCGTCCAGCCCCTGCTCTACCTCTTCGTGCTGGGTGCCGGCATTGGGGCCAGCTCGAAGATGGGCGGGGGAGACTACCGGCGGTTTATCTTCCCCGGCACCATGGGGCTCTCACTGCTCTTTTCCGCGACCTTCGCGGCGATCACGATCGTCTTTGACCGGCAGATCGGCTTCTTCAAGGCGGTGCTGGTGGCCCCGGTCCCAAGGCCGGCGATTGCACTGGGAAAGATCATCGCCGGCGCGATCCAATCCCTGGCGCAGGGGCTGATCCTCCTGCCCTTTGCGCCGCTTGCCGGGGTGCCGCTCGACCTGCTCCAGGTGCTGGAGATGATCGGCGCCATGGCGCTGGCCTCGCTCACGTTTTCCACGATCGGGGTGGCATTTGCCTGCCGCTTCACGTCGACGACCGTCTTCCCCATCGTGAGCAATGCGGTCCTGCTGCCGATGTTCTTCCTTTCCGGGGGCCTTTACCCCCTTAAGTTCGCCCCGGGCTGGATGCAGGTGGCGGCCCATCTCGACCCGGTGGCCTACGCCGTTGACCTGATGCGGGGTTCGGTGCTCGGAACCTTCTTTTTTCCCGTTCCGCTTTCATTGGGCGCTCTCGCCCTCACGATGACGCTTCTCGTGTGGGCGGCGGTGCGCGTCTTCAACCGGGGTGAAGACGACTCCGGCCTTGGAGCGACCAAATTCCACTGGCGGCGGTAGCCTTCCGGCCCGGCCGAAAGGAGCCGGTGTCGTGGCTGCCCGTGCGCTCCGGACGAGCTTCACCCACGCCTGCCGTTATGCCGGGTCGAAGACACGGCGTAACGTGCGAGCGCCGATTTCGGCGTTCCGCGGATTGTCGCCCAAACCGGTGTCCAGCATGACCACGCCAAACAGAACCGCCCAACCCTTGGCGCGCAGCAGGGTGGCTTCCGAGCTGCCGCCGTAAGCCTCCAGCGCTGCCTGCCGGGCCCGAGGATCTCCAAAAAGCATCCAGATGGACGCCAGATCGGTGGCGGAATCGCCCGCGGTGAGATCGCCCCAATCGATGATCCCGGTAATGGCTTCCCGATCCACCAGCACATTGCGGGGATGAAGGTCCCCGTGGAGCCACGTGGGCGGGAGGTCGAGCGGTGCGTGCAAAGCCGATTCCCAGAGGTGCCTGAGCTCCGGAGTGATCAAGCCGGTCTTGCCGGCCAGTCGTTGCATGCGCTCCGCGACCATTTCATTGCGCTGCTGCAAGGGAACCCCGCGCCCGGGATTGGCCGGCGCGTCGGCCGGCGCCGGACCGTGAAGCGAACGCAAGAACACGGCCAGCGGCCGGGCTTGCGCTGCCGCCGGTTCGCGCAAATCTGCGGTCACTCCATTAAGCCAGGGCACCACGCTCCAATGCCACGGGTAGCCCCGGGCCGGAGTGCCGAGGCGGCAGGGCACCGGCACGGGCAACGCGAGCCGGCCGGCCAGCCGGGGCAGCCATGTTTGCTCGCGGGTGATCAGGATCGCCGCCACCGCGCGGCGCGGCAGGCGGACCGCCAGATGATCGCCGAGGCGAAACATCGCGTTGTCCCAGCCGGCGTCGATCGGTTGCAGCGGCAGATGCGCGAGGTCCGGATGTTGCTCCGCCAGCAAGCCAGCGACCAACGCGCGATCAATGGCGAACTCCGCCGGAGGAGTGCTGGTGGATGGGGAAAGTGCCTTTGAGCCCATGAAGCCGGTTCTCGGTACTGCCAGGTGGGCAGGCGCGTCGCCCTTCCTCCGGATCATTCCGCGCGGTTGAAAACGTAGATGCCCGGCTGGTCGACCGCTGTCCGCTTGCCGGTCTGGGGATCGATGGACACGGCGGCAAGTGTCCCGCGCAGGCCCGCGACCGTCGCGGTGGGCAATTCGTCCAGGTCCAGTCCAAGCGCCTTCAATTTCGCGATGAAATCCGCGGAGTACGCGCCGGGCGGGATTGGCACGGGCAATTGCCACGCGGGCCTTTCAGTCACGCTCATGCTCAGGTTCGTAAGCAGCGGGGGTGCATGCATGAGGGTCGCCAGATCTTGGTGCTGGCCCAGCACACCCAGAAGCACGCGAATGCTTTCGGGAACCAGGGAGGAGCCAATGCTTCCCGTGGCCAGGACCGGAGAATCGCCCTCGAAGGCGATGGTGTCGATGATCCGGTGGGGCACGCGGTCGCCGGGCTTGATTTTCGCAAGGATGGTCTGCTGAAAACTCGCGGAGTCAGGGATGGGGATGCCATCCACAACGATGCCTGTATCACCCCAGATCACGCTATAGATCGTGTGGGTGATTGCCGCGATGTTTCCGTCCCGGTCAACCACGACGATGGCGTTGGAGTGTTTCGGATCATGCTCGGGTGGCGGCGTGAAGATCTCGTCCAACAGCGGCGCCAGCGCCGCGGCATAACCCTTTCCGAGCTGCGCGCCTGCCGAGATGTCGATCCCTTGGCGCAGCAACAGGTCCAAGGTCCGTCTTCCAATCAATGGGGCGACGGCGACGACAGGCTCGATCCGGGCCAGGGCCTGGAAGGTCTCGGGGTCGGTCCAGTAAGGGCCTTTCTGGGCGAGCTTCAATGCCTCGGCAAGATTGAGCCCGGTGAACAGGGATTGGGCGCCCAGCTGCGGCGGTCCATTGACGTACACCGTGTGGCCGAAAACCGTTTCCTTGAGCGGCTCGCTCCAGATCGGCTGGTAGCGCTTCATGTCTTCCGCCGTCACCTTCCCGCCCTCTCGCTGGACGATCCTGACGAAATCCTCTGCCCATTCTCCGGCGTACATGTAGCGCGATCCCTGCGCACGGATTGCCTTCAGGGTTTTTGCCAGCTTGGGCTGGACGAAAAGATCGCCGGTCTTGGGCGTCTCGCTGCCCGACTGGCGCATGAACTCCTGGCCTTCCGGCGTTCGCGACAGGAACTTTCCCCGGGTCGTGAAGAAATACTGCAGCACGGGCGAGAGGCGGACGCCGTTCTCGGCATACCAAATGGCCGGATCGAGCAGGCTGCTGAAGGGAAGGCGGCCAAAGCGGCCGTGCATAGCCTCGACGCCGGCCATGAACCCAGGCACAAGGGTCTCCCGGCCCTTGGCTCCTCCCTCAGTGGGCTTGGGTGCCGACTGCACCGGCAATGGTCCCAGGTCGCCTGCGGGGATGCTCTTGGGATCCGTCTCCCGGAGATACGAGTTATAGCCCGCGTCCATGGAGTAGACCCGATGGGCTTTGGCATCGTAATACAGCATCGTGAAGATGCCGGCGTAGGACACGACGGAGCCCAGCTGCATCGTGACCTGGGTCAGCGCCGTCACTGCTGCGGCGTCCGCCGCATTGCCTCCGTGCTTCAGGGTCTGGATCCCGGCGTAGACCGAGAGGGGTGACACCGTGGCCGAGATGATCCCGCTGGTTCCTTCGACTCGACGAGCTTCGATTGGAGAGATGGTCAGGCTCTCCAGTTGTTCGATCTGTTCCCTTTCGGCTTTCGGCCAGACGGCCGGCGACAGATCAGAACCCATGGTCAACGCCACGCTGGCGAGCGCCACGATTGCAGCCGGTAAGATTGAATTCATGGGGAAATCGTATCATGGAGAAGATCGGGACCCGCAGCCCCTGGCCGGACAATAATCTCGATCTGCGATGAGGTGCCCGTCACCTGGTGTCCAGACAGGTGCGGATGGCCATTGTGAGTTGCGCTGGGTCAAACGGCTTCTGCAGGAAATTGACGCTCTCATGGAGGTCGAGCCCGCGTCCGGCCGTGTCGCCAGGATAACCGCTCATGTAGATGACCCGCAGGCCCGGCATTTCGGTCCGGAGGCGCTCGGCGAGCTGACTGCCGGAAATGCCGCCCGGCATAACCAGGTCGGTCAGGAGCAGGTCGAACGCGCCGGCCTGCTGCCGCCACAACTCCAGGGCGGCGGCGCCGCTGGACGCCGCCTGCACGCGGTAACCATGCGTTCCCAGGATTCTGGTCGCCAACGTGCGCACGGCGGATTCGTCCTCCACGACGAGGATGGATTCGTCACCACCGCGCGCCCGCACTGAATTGTGCGGGCCGCCTGGCAGGAAGGCCCCTTCGGGCAGGCGCGGCAGGTGAACCCGAAACGTCGTCCCGGCACCGGGAGAACTTTCCACTTCGATCCAGCCGTGGTGCTGTTCGACAATGCCATGTACCGTGGCCAATCCCAGGCCAGTGCCCTTGCCAACTTCTTTGGTCGTAAACGGCT
>CAVRNM010000214.1:0-5740 GCA_963722225.1 uncultured Verrucomicrobiae bacterium | reverse complement strand
GTCATCTTACTTGGTTCAGTTGCATTGTCAGACTGCGAGGCATCCACGTAGCAGAGCTTGAAGTCAACGATTTTGACCTCTTTGTCCTTGGCGAGTTTGATTACTTCCGTCGCTGTCATTTTTGGGAATCCTTTCTCGATTGGTTGTGGGTCAGAGTTGAGGTTTGGAAGTCGAACCGTGCGGGCAAGAAGCAAAGGCGAACGAAGCCGAGATGACAAGAGTGGTTAAATCAGGGAAGTGGGCACCGATTTCTCTCTAGCCCGGATGTTTCACACTCTACTCTGTAGCCTGCATGCAGTCTATTGTCGATCCACGGGCCGAGTCTGCAGGCCGACACATCCGGGCTACTGGCAAAACCGCCCCCCAGAACGCTCCGCAGAGCGCCCGGCAGGATTTTGACGCGTTCCTGAGCCAGCGTCTTTTCTCAGCCTGCTTGATCGCTTGATCCCTCTTTGGAGGGGCGGTTTTGAATCTAGCCCGCATATCCGGCGACCACCGCTAGCAGATGAGACGCTTGCAGATAAGTGATCGTAGCGGTGGCGAAAACTGTGAATTATGCGGGCTAGGACCCGGAGGCGCGGTCTGGGTTTGCCGGCAGAATCTCCACCGCGACCGCAGTCGTGTTGTCGCGACCGGAGGCGGCCACGGCTTCCGTGACCAGGCGCCGCGCAATCGGCTGCTCGGCGACTCCTGGATCGGGGGCCCGGATGCTCTCCTCTATTCGCCGGTCCCACAGCCCGTCGACCAGCCCGTCGGAGCAGAAAAAGAAACCGGTCGCCCGGCTCGAATCCGACGGCGCCGATTTGCGGATCGATGATCTGGTGGCCGGCGCCGAGCACCTGCTGGAGCGAGTTGCGCGCAGGATGAGTCGGTGTTGGCGCTTCCGTTGATGCGCCCGGTGCGCCTCTGCCAGCCGACATGGGTGTGATCGTGCGTCAGTTGCGTAATCCTCCGCCGCGCGGCAGGTAGTAGATTCGGCTGTCGCCCACGTGGGCGAAATAGAGCCAGCCGGGCGTGAGCCATCCGAGGCTGAGCGTGGCGCCCATCCCGGCGCACTCCTCATAGCTGTAGCCGAGGTGGAGGAGGTCTTTGTGGATGTTGGTAAACAGCTCGGCCAGGATATCCGAGAATCCCGACGACAGCCCGATGGCTGAAACCTGGAAGCTGCGGGCCAGGAGGCGAGGGATCCGATCAACGGCGATGCGGCTGGCAAATTCGCCGGCATTCGCGCCCCCCATGCCGTCGCTGACGGCGAAGATAAAATCCGCCGTGCTGAGCGGGGCTTCGCCAACCTTGCCGAGGTGGTGCACGCCATGGCCGTCGACGGCTAGCGCCAGGAAGGCGTCTTCATTGTTGGCCCGCACGCGACCGCGGTCGGTCAGGCCGGACCAGCGGACGAGGCATGGCGGCAGAGACTCCTTTGAGGGCGGATCGGTCAGCGGAGACATCATGGCAGATGTTGGCTCACAAGCTCCCGGGCGGCCGGGGGGCGTCGGGCGGCGGAGGCGGCGGCGAAAGTTCGGGGGCGTGAAGCAACATCGCAAACTCGAAATCGATGATGCAGAAGCGCCCCCGATTGCGTTCGTAGGTGATGTTGCGCAGCACAGCGTCCTGATGCCGCACCCCAAAGGGCAGCAAGGAGTCGTAGAGCTCGGTCATGCGCTCCGGGTTGAGTTGATCGACGCGATGGCCGCAATTCGTCGTCACGAGCTTCAACTGCTCGGGATGGGCCTCGATCACCCGGGGGACGAAGTCGCAGCCCTTCTCCTCGAGGAAGCGCAACACCCGCACCTCGTTTTCGAACCGTTCTTTTGCCAGGTGACCGCGGAAGGTCTTGTGCACTCGGCCGTCAAAACCGATGCGAACCAGCGCCCGAACGGTGTCTTTGACATCATACATGTTGCGGCGGGCCGAAGTATCGCCCGCCACCGACCCGACACAAGCGCGGGTTTGGCCCCGGGGCGGGACCGGCCGAGGGTTTGGCACCGGCCGCGTTGCTCGCCGTGGCAGGCGGCCTCGGAATCGGTGCCGGAATAAAAAAGCGCCGGCCCTTGCGGGACGGCGCTGGCAAAGACCAATCTGAATAACCGCGACTTCAGTTTGTGGGAACCAGAAGGGCAGTCTTGAGGATTCGACCGGCCACCAGGTAGGGGTCGGCAGCCGAATTCGGCCGGCGATCCTCCAGGTAGCCGCGGTATCCGTTCTTGACGAAGTTGACCGGCATGCGGACAGAGGCGCCACGATCAGACAAAGCATAGTTGAACTTGTCGATGGACTGCGTTTCGTGGAGGCCGGTGAGGCGCAGGTGGTTGTCCGGTCCGTACACCGCGATATGCTCATCGATGTGTTTGGCAAACGCGGCCATGAGGGCCTCGAAATATTTCTGACCGCCCACCTCGCGGAGGTACTTGGTCGAGAAATTGGTGTGCATCCCTGAGCCGTTCCAGTCGAGCGGTTGGTTGTAGCGGGCGAGGATCGGCTTGCAGTGCAACTCGACGTCCACGCCGTACTGCTCGCCAATGCGCGCCATGAGGTAGCGGGCGACCCACATCTGATCGGCTGCCTTCTTGGATCCTTTGCCGAAAATCTGGTATTCCCACTGCCCCTTGGCGACCTCGGCGTTGATGCCCTCGATGTTAATGCCGGCCGCGATGGAGATATCGATATGCTCCTCGACGATCTTGCGCGCGATGCAACCGACATTCTTGTACCCAACCCCGGTGTAGTAAGGACCCTGCGGAGCGGGGTAACCACCGGGGGGGAACCCAAGCGGAGCGCCGTCCTTGAACAGGAAGTATTCCTGCTCAAAACCGAACCAAGCGTCCGGATCGTCGGGGATCGTGGCGCGGGTGTTGGTCGGGTGGGGTTCGCCGCTGGGCAGCAGAACCTCGTTCATGACGAGGAAGCTGTTCTTCCGCGTGCAATCGGGGAAGAGCGCGACCGGCTTGAGGAGGCAATCCGAGCTCTTGCCCTCAGCCTGTTGCGTCGAACTCCCGTCAAAGCCCCAGACGGGTGCGTCCGCAAGCGTAAACGCGGCGACATCGCCGTCTACGATCTTGGTCTTGCTCCGGAGACTGGCGACGGGGGTGTAACCGTCGAGCCAGATGTATTCGAGTTTGATTCTAGCCATGTTTGGATACGGATGTGGAGGTTGAAGCGGACACACGGTCAACGTTGGCCGGATGCGATCTTCGCAAGAAAACCAGCCCGGCGAACGAAAACCCGGCGGTAAAGAGCACCAATTATGCCATTCAGAAGAGAATTCTCACGAGCGACGGTTAGGATTCCGCAGTCCCAGTATAAAACCTATGTTTTTCAACAAGCTGCTGGAACATACCCAAGCATAGCACGTTAAGTGCCAAGCGCTCAATTTGGATGAATTCTGTTCATAAATGTTCACGGCTGATTAGTGGGATCCCGACGCGACAAATCTCCCAGCCTCTGCAGCTGGAAACGACGAAGAAACAGTCCCTCAATCTCCTCGAGACTATTTCAGGATCATCTCTTTGACCGACCGGCCGGCCGGGATCATCGGCAGCACGTGTTCCGTGTAGGGCACGACCACGTCGAGCACGTAGGGACCGTCATAGTCGAGCATCTCCTGGATGGCCGGGCGCAGTTCGCTCTTCTTGATCACCCGGCGGCCTTTCACGCCGAAGCCCGCGGCGATCTTCACGAAGTCGGGATAGAGCGCGCCGGGATTGTCCGGGCTGCCGATGTTGTCCTCGTGGCCCAGAATCGTGTTGCCGCGCACGGAGTCGTAGAAGCGATCCTCCCACTGCACCACCATGCCGAGGTGCTGGTTGTTCAGAATCATCGCCTTGGCCGCGATCTTCTCGATGTGCGCGGTGGCCAATTCTTGCACGTTCATCAGGAAGGAACCGTCGCCGTCGATATCAATCACCTGCCGGTCCGGGCAGGCGACCTTTTGCGCCGAGAGCGGCGGGGTAGCCAAATCCCATGGCACCGAGTCCCAGCGAACTAATGAAGCGGCGTGGCTGATTGAAGTTGTAATGCTGCGCGGCCCACATCTGGTGCTGCCCAACGCCAGTGGCGATGATGGCATCGCCCTTGGTCAGCTCATACAGGGCGTGCACCGCCTCCTGCGGCTGGATATGGCGGCTGCCGTCGTAACGGAACGGATTGTCCCGTTTCCATGCCGCGATCTGGTCGTGCCACGCTTTCGTATCGGGAGCGGAGAACTTCCCGGCCGCCAGCAACTTGTTCAACCGGCCCAGGGCATACTTGAGATCGGAGCAGATGGTGTAGTGAACGCGCTTGTTCTTGTTGTGCTCCGAGGGATCGATGTCGACATGGACGATCTTGGCATGGGGGGCGAATTTGTGGACATCGCCGGTGATGCGGTCGTCAAAGCGCGCCCCCAACACCAGCAGCAGATCGCTCTGATCCACCGCCCAGTTGCCGTAGGCCGAGCCGTGCATGCCGAACCATTTCATCGAAAGCGCATGACTCTCGGGGAAGGCGCCCACCCCCATGAGCGTCGTGGCCACGGGAATGTTCGTGCGCTCGACAAAGGCCAGCAACTCCTTGTGCGCATCGGCGGAGATGATTCCACCGCCGACATACAGCATGGGCGTCTGGCCTCGCCGATCAGCTGGATGACCTGGTTCAGCTGGGCGTCGCTGGCGTGCGCCGTGGCCGTGGCGTAGATGCTGCGGAATTCGATCTTGGACGGGTAAACTGGCGTGAACTTCGCCTGCTGGATGTCCTTGGGAATTCGATCACCACCGGTCCTGGTCGGCCGCTCTTGGCCAGATGAAACGCCTCCTTGAACACGCGAGGCAAATCATGGACGTTGAGCACCGAGATAGCTGTGCTTGACGATCGGCAAGGTCAGACCGAAGAAGTCGGTTTCCTGAAAGGCCATCTTGCCGATGTACTTGGAGTAAACCTGGCCGGTGATCGCCACCAGTGGAATGGAATCCATGTAGGCGTCGGCGATACGCAGAAACAAGATTGGTGGCGCCCGGTCCGCTTGTGGCCATGCACACCCCCACCCGCCCGGTGGCGCGCGCATAGCCGTTCGCCGCAAACCCGCCGCCCTGTTCGTGGCGCGGCAGAACGACGCGCACCTTGTTGGATCGCGCGAACGACTGGTGAGCTCGAGCGGACTGCCCCCGGGGTAGGCGAAAATCACCGTACTCTCACGCCCTGGCGAACGAAACAGATTCGACGACGGCATCCGCACCTTTGATTTCCGGGCCGGTTTGGGTCGCGGGCTTGGCGGTGGGCAAGGACGGTTTTGTCATGGTGGGAGGTGGAAAAAGGCAGTCACTAAAGACGATCGTTTTCCAGAGTGGCAAGCTCGGTTTTCCGCGGCGGGCGCTTCTGGCGGAGCCCGGACGTTGCGATCCGCCGGCTGCGGCGCGGATCAAGATGGTCGTGGGGCAGCAAATTGAGCAGCTCGGCTTGGACGATGCGGGGCGTCACACCCCATGGTGCCGGAATTGGCGGAAACGTCAAACGACGCGGACGCCGGGATGCGAAAAACCTCCTCTCGCCGCGCCGTTTATCACATCCGGCTCGTCTTGTCCATCGAGGGGCGTTTAGCTCGATGGCATGAAATCCCGCGTCCGATCCCGTCGACCTGGTGATGCCGGCCACGGCGGCCTTCCCGCACCGTCCGTCCTGGGATGAATATTTCATGGCCACCGCGGCCTTGATCGCCTCCCGCTCCAATTGCGAGCGACTGCATGTCGGCTGCGTGGTGGTAACGGGC
>CAVRNM010000213.1:0-6345 GCA_963722225.1 uncultured Verrucomicrobiae bacterium | reverse complement strand
TTGCGGAACAGGCTCCCCACATCATTCGGTGTTGCACCGGGCTGCAGCGGTGAACCGGCGAGGATCTGGCGGTGCTTCGGGTTGTCGATCGATTCCTGCGGGCTGAAGCGGCTGCCCCGGGCGAGCGAGCGCAGCTCACTCACCTGGCTGACCCAGACGACGATGCGCGCCGTCTGGTCGCCCTCCGGGCGAACGTCGGCGATCCCGACACCAGAGGACTCCAACTCCGTGAAGGCCGCCCAAACGCCGAATATCCCGCGGGCGTTGAACCAACCCACCAAAGCCTGCGTCACAGCCACCAAGGCGTCACCGTCAAACCGGCTGCCTGCCGGAATCCGGCCCAATGTCAGAACCTCCCCCGCCTTGTCGCCCGCGGCATGCCACACATCGTCGCGCCGCGTCAGCTTGACAGTGATGCCACCAAGCTCATCGACAGGCGGCAGGCCAGGATGGAGAAGCCCGTACCGAAATTCAAACCGGTTCACCTGCACCGTGTTCTGTACCGCGGCCGAGGGGGAAGAAGCCTCCTGTGTCCGTATGCCGCCCGCCAGGAAGACAAGAGAAACAAGCAGTTCAAGAAAGACACGACGTCGGGATTGCATAGACGTTGGGTTCCAAGGGGCTGGGGCCGCTTCAGTTCAACCAAGTTGCGCAGGAAGCCGAGTTACAGGTTTTTCTCTGCCGGAATTCTGCAAGGCACACTCCACGGACTACTGGCGAAGGGGTAACCAGAAGCTTATCATTATGTGCTTATACCTCTCCGAGAGGGAAAGAGGTTGATAAATAACAGTAAAAATAATGAGAGTCAAACTGCAAATGCCGGGGCCTGTCACCAGAACGTGGACCATCCCGGCAGGGAAGACCCCACCCCGGGAAGGCGCATGCTCTCCCCACTGCGGGCCGGAGTTCGGCCGTGCAGGGAGCCGTCGGCAGCGGGGTGAAGGGAGGAGAAATTCCCTCTCCAGGCCCGAACCCTGGGTTGTTAACGGGTCGCCGAAGTGTCCGCCCAAGAGCTCGCAATCAGGCCCGGTCTCCGGCCCGCCCCGGGGAGGCAGGTCCCTGAGGGAATCAGGAGGGCCCGATTCCCCACAATCTCAGCGACGCGATCAATGACCGCGGCACGCCGCGAACCAGCGGCCGTGACAGCGCCTCACCTCGGCCTGCCCGCAGACGATCCCTCCGGCACCTTGATCGCCGCGCGTCGGCTGTTCGTTCCCGGCGGCCTGAACCTGCAGTCCAAGTGAAGGGACAACTACGGGCCCGCCTTTACGTCTACACCCCTTCGGACGGGGAACTGCCGGGTCTTAGGAAGCGGCTGAAAAAACCTGATCGGGAGGAAGGCCTGTGGCGGGCGAGCCATTTAGTCGCCGCGTCGCGATTAGTTGCGACCGTTTCGCCGTTAAAGAGCGAGGTTGTCGGCAGACGTCCGCCAGACACATCGGCCAGCAGGCCGGCGCAATCGTTCAGCATCTCCGGATCGATCTGGTAGGGAATGTCGGTCACCAGCGGCACGGCCGTGGGCAAGGCGCGCAGCACGAAGAAATCCGCCGGGGCGGGTTCGCCGACGATCACATCAACCCAAGTCCGGTCCATTGGCAGCAAGCCGAGGATCGGCACGGAGGGGTCAATCTGCGTCGCGAGAAACGAGATCCACGCGTTGAGCGACTCAGCCGGTCGGGCGCCGGGAATCTGCGGCAGCCGCAGGCTGCGGGAGCCCGCGTGTTTTTCGTTCTCACACCATTCGGCGCAACCGGGGGCAAACAACGCGAATTGCCCGCGGAGGTGGTGCAGCACCCGTTGCAGGGCGGCTGGCTCGCGGCGGCAATACTCCGCCCAGGCGGCGATCCCCAGCGAGGAGTCCGCCGGCGGTGCGGCCGGGAGGCCGGGCACCCCAAGACGCAGCTGCTGCTGGGCTTCGTTCAGCACCGCTATGACCGCGCTGGCGGACGAAGCGGCGCGGCACTTGGCCGCGGCGGCATCGAGCGTCGGCACGACAACGTCGGCCACCCAGGAGAAGGGCTGGCCCACACAGTGGGCGATGGCAATCATCGGATACAGCGACCGGCCCTTCCCGTCCTGGGACGACCAGACCAACCCGGTGAGGGTCTCGCCCGGCCGGCGCCAGTGGATGGCGTGGTCGAATCCCGGCGCCACCTTTGCCGCGTCGGTCTTTTCCCACGTCGCGTTTTCGATCTGGTGGGCGATGCCGGCATAGAGAATGCGCTGGGCGTCGATCAGCGACGCCGTGACGAGCCCGAGATCATCGAGGTGGTCGTTCCATCCCGGGTGCTTGCCGAACGCGCCGAGGTAAACGCGGGGAACATCGGGCAGCCCAGCCCAATCCTCATTGAGGAACAAGCGGGCAAAGCCGTTCATGAAGGTAGTGGAGAGGAATGGCATGGGCTGGTTAATACCCAGTCCTGCCATCGACAACATGCAAGAACCGTTGCAGTTTTCGGCCTCAGTTTCATGGCCGTTTTACACAACATAGAAAGATTGGTTGCGCGGGCGCCGGCTCGCGCCCCAGGCAAAGTTCATTGCGCCGGCACCGGCCAGCGGTCGAGCGGCGGCAGAGGCTGGTCAAAGACCGCCGTCACCGCCAGCACCAGCTCCGTCCCGCCGTCGCGCAGGCGGATGACGGTGTCCCATTCCTTCCCGTCGGCCCGGCGCACCGCCCCCTGTTGCAGCAGGCGCAGCACGCCCCAGCCGGCGCCGGGTTCGATCACGGCATCCGGTTGGGGCCGGGAGTCGGGTGTAGTGAAGAACTCGATACGAGGGAGCGGAGCCGCCACCGGGAACTTGTCGACCTCGACATTTTCCGGCAGACCGCGCGGCCGGAAGGTGCGGCCCGCCACGCGCAGGGACGGGTAGATGCGCGCCAGCGCCTGCCGGGGGCCGCTGGGCGCGTCCAGGGCGCGTTCGATCACCGCGGCCTGGTCGCGATCCCGCACCAGGACGAGCTTCACCACCGCCGAGCCGCCGTCGGCCCCGACGAGCTGGGTGGCAAAAGCGGCCATCTGGTTGACGCGCGCAAACCGGCCTTCGAGGGCGCGGCGCGCCTCGGCCGGAAGACCGGTGGCCGCAGCGTCCCCCCGCATCTTCTCGAGCGCCGCCACGGTCGGGGCAAGTTGTTCCGGCGCGAGCGCCGGTCCCGGGCCGAGTGGATAGCCGAGCGATTGGAGGAACGTGGTGTCGAGCTCGCGCCGATAGGCGTCGAGCGTTTCCTCGACGCCGAGAACCGCCGCGGCATCGAGCAGGTTGCGCATCGCATTGCCAAACTCCCCGCGCAAGGCCCCGTCGTACTTGGCCACGCGGTCGCGCAGGGCGACGAGCGCGGCGGACTGCTGGCCGACCGTCTCGGCGAGCCGGCCGAGGAGCGACACGCCCTCGCCCAGGGGCGGAGTCATAATGTGCATGGCCTCGGCGTAGGCCTCGCTCCGCACGGCATAGGCCGCGCCGCCGCCGGCGAGCGGCCGCAGAGTCTGCGCGTCCAGGTCGCCCAGCTGCGCCTGTTCCGATGCCGGCAGCATCTGTTCGAGCAACGCGGTCATCTCGGCCTCCAGGCCGGTCAGCCGGCGCTGGACGTCGCGGTAGAGCATGAACTCGGCGGCCGCGCCAAAAGTCGCTCGGGCCGCCGCGTCGGCGGCGGCCTCCTGTTTGTGCAGCACGGTGCGAATGAGACGGGACGTCCGGCCGGCCTCAGCCCGCACGCGTTCCCCGGTGGCGCGGTATCCCCCTTCGAGTGTCACCTCGCCCGTGACTCCAGTCTTGGTTTTCAAATCCTCGACCAGCGCATCGAGCGTCGCCCGGCGCGAGGCGAGGTCGGTCCAAGCCGCCACGACCCCATCCTTCCAGGCGGGGTTCGAGCGCGGCAGAATTGCCGCCTTGAGGAAGGCCTTCTCCGAATCCGTGAAGCGAACGACGGTGAGCCGGCCCGCCTGAATCGTACGGAACGCGTCCCGTTGCGCCGTCTGCGTCGCCTGCACCGCCCGCTCGAGCGAATCCCATCCGCGCAGCAGCGGCTGGTTGTCCCGGAGGGTCTTGCCGCGAGAGAGCCACTCCCCGGGCCAGGAGCCGCGCCCGGCGCCGCCGCGGAAATAAGTCCACTCGAAGATCCGCATCAACTGGCCCAGCACGGCCGGTCCATCGGCCACGCCGGAGAGCGATGGTCCGAGCAGCGGGTTGAAGAAATCTTCGGCCGGATAATCCGGGTTATAGCCGGAAAGATCCTTCAGCTGAATGGCGTCCTCCAGCTCGATCAGCGCCGCGAGGCGGTCGGCATCCGCCGGAACCCACCCCGTGGAGTTGATGAGGCGATCGCGATTGGCGTCGACCACCGGGGCGATCACGCTCGCCTCAAAAAGCGCCCGCTGGGCCCGGCGCCGGTTGGGATTGGACCGCACCGCGAGGGATTCGACGGGCCGGAAGACCCAGTGAATGCGCAGATCGGTGCTCACGCGCTGCTGCAGGACCTCAAGATACTTGACGATCGACCACTGCTCGCCGCCTTCCAGCTTGACGATGTCGTTGCCCGTATATTCGAGGCCGCCATTGACGATCGGCAGCCAGCGCCCGCCCGACCAGTTTTCCGCGCGCGCGGCCGGGCCCCAGTAAAGGAGTTCCTCGCCCACGCTCGACCGGAGGGCGCTGCGTGCAACCAAGCTGACGAAAACCAGGGCCAGCAGCCCCGCGCCCACCACACTGCCGATGATCAGTTGGCGGCGACGAACGAGCTTGTTGGTGTTGCTCGCCCGCGTCACGAGGCCCTTCTCCTTGAAAATCTTCTGAACGAAAAGGTCGCGCAAGAAAAACGACCGCTCGCGTTCCCACGCCTTGCCCTCGGGCAGTTGCTCCACGGGAATGCCCAGGGCGGTGGCCAGCTCCGCATCGAGTGCGGCGCCCTCGGTCAGAGCCGAGGTAAAATAGATGCCGCGCAGGAAGAGCGGACGGGCCGACCACTCCCCGGCGACGAAAATCATCTCCAGGTATTTGCGCAGGCGCGGCGCCAGCGCGGCGATGCTCGCCGGGAGTGCAAAAAGGGCATCGACCTCATCGATGCGGCGTTTGCCGGCGTCGGCCGGCACGGGATCCCGGAGCAGGCCGAGTCGACGACGACTTATCCGCTGCACGACCGCACTCAGATGCTCATCCACCGAGTCAGGCTGGAAAGGCTTGTCCAGCGGCTCGGGATTCGACCAACCCGTGATCTGGTGCTGCAGTTGCGGATCCTTCACGCCGCTGAAGAACTCCCGGAATCCGTTGATCAGGTCGCACTTGGTGATCAGCACAAACACGGGAAAGCGCACGTCGAGCGTGCGCTGGATGGTGTCGAGCTGCTGGGCGATCTTGCCCGCCTTGCGCTGGATTTCCTCGAAGGAATCGCGGATCAGGCTTTCGGAGGGAATGACCAGGAGAAGACCGTTGATCGGGCAGCTGGACCGCGTCTTGCGAAGCAGCTTGAGAAACTCCGTCCATTCGGTCGTGGAGCCCGGCGGCGCCTCCTGGAAGAGCAGCTTGCCGGCGGTATCGATGAGCACGGCTTGGTTGGTGAACCACCAGTGCATGTTGATGGTGCCGCCGGCCCCCTGCATTTCGTCCTGCAGGCCGGGAGGAAAACCGACATTGCAGTGGCGCACGGCCTCGGTCTTACCCGAGCCCGGTTCGCCGCAGACAATGAACCACGGCAAGGAGTAGATGTCCTTGCCGGCGGCGTGGAACTTCTCGAGACCCCGGCCGAAGTTCTGGCGCAGGTCGTCGAGTTTGGCGCGGCGGGCGGGGTCGCTGATCGCCGCCGGCGCCGCGGCAGAATGGGTTGCCAGCTGGCCGCTGAGGACCTTCGCGCGCTGGCGGGCCTTCCATTTCAAGTATCGTCCGCCGCGACCGCAAGGAGCTTTCCCAAGCCGAAGCCCGGGCCGCGCTGCTGCAGGCCGAACTCGCGCGCAAGGGCGCAGAGGACGCACTCCACCTCAACGAGGCGCGCTTCCGGAGCATCTTCGCCGCTTCGCCTCTGGCGATGGCCATCACCGACCTGTACGGCACGGTGACCGAGTGCAACGATGCCTACGCGCTTCTTCTCGGCACGGGCGCTCCGGCCGCAGGCCGCCCCTTGCTCGAGCCGCTCGCCGTCGACCCGCCGACGGAACTCGAGGCCATCTTCGAAGTGCTGCGCTCGGGAAGTGCCGGCGTTCGCACCGCGGACCTGCTCGTGACCGGACGCCGCGAACGTGCTTGGTACCATGCGATCGTCTCGAGCGTGCTCGGCGCCGACGGCGCACTTTCGTACTGACGGTGATGCTGCAGGACATCACCGAACGGGCCGACCGCGAGCGGCAGCTCCATCACGAG
>CAVRNM010000212.1:0-16929 GCA_963722225.1 uncultured Verrucomicrobiae bacterium | reverse complement strand
TCCGCGGCGTTCGCGCTGCTGGTCGAGGCGTTGCGATATCGCGGGTACGCCGACCTTCTGCGCCAGGCCGCGCGCAAGATTTTGACAGCCGTGCTGTCGTGCCGGAGAATCCGTTGCAATAGTGGCCCGTCTGCGCGGATCGCCGGCGCGGCGGCCAAGTGCGTGTACAGGGTAGGCAAAGGCGTGTAGGATGGAGGCCCAGCCCAAGGAGGCGACCCCATGGCCGCGACCCCGCCATTCTCACGCTGGATACCCCTGCCGCCGATTTCCGGCTTCCTGCCACGGACGGGCGGACTTATTCGCTCGACGACGTCGCCGGCAAGACGGGACGGTGCTTGTCTTCATCTGCAATCACTGCCCCTACGTGAAGGCGGTGATCGACCGGCTCGCCGCCGACGCGCGGACGCTCATGGCCGAGGGCATCGGCTTCGCCGCGATCTGCTCCAACGACGCCGATGCCTATCCCGAGGACTCCTTTCGAGGCCATGCAGCGCTTCGCCCGGGCGCACGCGTTTCCGTTCCCGTATCTGCACGACGAAGACCAGTCGGTCGCGCGGGCCTATGGCGCCGTCTGCACACCGGACTTTTTCGGCTATGACGCGAGCCGCCGGCTCAAATACCGTGGCCGCCTCGATGAAGGCCGCACCGCTCCGCCGCCGCCCGGCGCGCGCCGGGAGCTGGTCGAGGCCATGCGCGCCATTGCGGCGACCGGCGTGGCGCCGGCCGGGCAAGTGCCGTCGATCGGCTGCTCCATCAAGTGGAAGCCGGGGGCGTGTAGACCGGCCAAATAACCCGTTGAGAAACAACAGAGGTTGCACGACAGGCGCGGCAGGAACCGCTGCCCCCGTCCCGCTCCCGCCAGCCACTCGCGCAGCTTTGACCAGCGCCGCTCGACTTGCTGACCCACCGCGATCGCAAGCGCCGCGCTTTGGCCCACCAGGACAACCAGGCGTTTGCCCCGGGTGATGCCGGTATAGACGAGATTGCGCTTGAGCATCATGTAATGCTGGGTCGATACCGGAATGATGACCGCCGGATATTCCGAGCCTTGCGACTTGTGGATGGAGGTCGCATAGCAGAGCACGAGTTCATCGAGTTCGCCGAACACCGGCGTTGTGATCACCGCGTCCGACGATATTGCTCGGCCGTTCTCCACGATAGAGTTCCATGCACCATCGCGTGACGCGAACGCGGGTCGTGGCGGGAATATTGTCAGAGGCTTTTCGTGGTGGCGTCAGGCGTCCGCTTGGAAAAGCTATTAAAGATGCCGTCGAAGATCGCCATCACGAATGGACTGATTTTGAGCTATCCCGACCAGCCGAAAAACAGGCGCTCCAAACTCAGAGCGATCAAATCTGTGGAAGCCGCTGAGAACAATGGTGGGCGCGCAGGGACTCGAACCCCGGACCTCCTGCGTGTGAAGCAGGCCTCTAACCAGCTGAGCTACGCGCCCGTGCCTGTATGTTTCTTCAGGATACACCAGGGTTCGATTTGGCCCCGTACCGACCTTCAGCCGGACAATTCGCCTGCAGTAACCGACCTATCGCGCCTTTGCCCTGGAAACGGAAGCCGCAAGCGAACCGGCGGACAGCCTGGAGTACTCCGTTCGGGCCTCACGCAGCACCGGGACGTCCGGTTCCGCATCCTTCCACATGTCCATCCACCAGTGCCACAGCAGCCGGCATACGTGGGGCGAAGGAAGAAAGATAACAAGCTATGCCCGATCAACCGACCAATCTAGGCTCGGAGACAGAATCTCTCATAGGAATTTTAATCCTCCCATAACGAGAGGGGCCTCCCCGTGCGTTCTGTCTGCCACAAGTATGAGCGCCGTCCCGCGTTCCCGTGCGTGCTGACGCACTTTGCACAAAATGTGCTCGTGAAAGGGCACATCAACCACTTGCAACTCAGAATCGTCGAACAGTTTTCATGTTCGCGTCGTGGCCGTAGGCAAACTGCAGGATCTTCATTCCCGGCAGACCGGCCGCGCGGCGCAGCTCGACGACTCCCGGCCCGATGTAGCCGAGATCCTCGGCGATGATGCGCGCCCGCGGCAGCGCGGCCCGCACCGCTTCGAAAAAGGGATGCCCCGGGCCCCGGCGCCAGACGCCGCCCCGGGCATCAGCCGCCCCGGCGGGGATTTCCCAGTAGGTGTCGAATCCGCGAAAGTGATCGAGCCGGATGATATCGTAGAGTTCGAAGGCGGCGCGCAGCCGCCCGATCCACCAAGCGTAGCCGGTGCGCGCGAGATAATTCCAATTGTAGAGCGGGTTGCCCCAGAGCTGTCCGAGCGCGGAGAAATAATCCGGCGGCACGCCGGCCACGGTCCGCGGCCGGCCGGAAGCAGTGAGTTTAAAAACGGAACGATTCCGCCACGTGTCGGCGCTGTCGAGCGCCACGAAGATCGGCACGTCGCCGATGATGCCCACGCCGCGCTCCGCGGCGTAGCGGCGCAGGCGGCCCCACTGGGCAAAGAAGACATATTGGTAGAAGGCGTGGCGGGCGGCATCGCGGCGCGCCGGGGCCGGGAGCGATTCGTGGAGCCTGGGCGACCAGCGGCGGTAGGGCCTCGGCCAGAGTGTCCACGGGTAGCCTCCAAAATGGGCCTTCAAAGCCATGAAGTCGGCGAACGGCTCCAGCCAGCTGGCATGGAACCGGCAAAACTCGGCCAGCGAGCCGTAGCTCTCAATGCCGGTGCGTCCGCTGGCGGCAAAGCGATCGTGCGCTTTGGCCAGCAGCGGCCAGAAATTCTCGTAAAGCCTGCCGTAGTTGACACGGCCGGCGTCCGATCGGCGCAACCGGACGAGTTCTTTGGCCTGGACCAGTCCGGCCGCCTGCAGCTCACCCGGGTCGATGAAGTACGGATTGCCCGCGCTGCCGGAGAAAAGCTGATAGGGGGAGTCGCCGTAGCCGGTCGGCCCGAGGGGACAGATCTGCCAGTAGCGCACGCCGGCCTCGGCCAGGAAATCAACAAAACCGCGCGCGCCGGCGCCGAGATTGCCGATGCCGTAAGCACCCGGCAGCGACGAGACGTGCGCGAGCACGCCCGCGGCGCGGGTGTTGAGCCAGGACGTTCGGGGTATTTCCATGGTCAGCGGAACTGCAGGGGACGGTTGCGGCCGCTCTCCTCAAGACAGGTGATTACCACGGCTCGGTTGCCCCCGGAACGAGGCAAACCGGCGGGTGAGAACATGCGGCCACCAGAATGATCCGGTGGCCGCAGTTTAACAGCGTAACGCGCAGTCGCAAACCGCGGTTAGTATTTGTAGGACACGCCCGCGCTATAGGTGGCGCCGTACTTCTGCCAATTCATCAGCTGGCGCGAATCCCCGTTGTTGTAGGTGATCAGGGGGGCGTTGTTCAGATTCCTGCCCTCCAGATAGAAGGTGAAGCCCTTGAGCACACCCTTCTTGAACGCGTAGCTGAGTTGGGCGTCCACCGTCTTGTAGGGAATCTCCTCCGAGTAGCCGTCGTTGGGCGATCCGTAGCCAGCAAAATTCGGCGCGCCGAACTGCACGATGTACTCCCTGGTCTCCGACTGATAGTGTAGGTTGACGCGGGCCGAGAAACCGTATCGCTCGTAGAACAGGGTGAAGTTTCCGGCTTTCTTCGACATGTCGGGGAGCGGCGCGCTGGCATTGTTCGGGCCCCAGGGCTTGATGCTGCTATCGACCAGGATGCCGTTCAGAATGACGCCGAAGCCGGGGACGGCCCCTCCGGTCAGGAGGTCGCTCGTCACCTGCAGGGTGGCCTCAGCACCGCTCACATTGCCGCCCTGGCCGTTGACATACTGCGAAGTAATGCCCTCGAGGAGTATCGGGGCCGTCGAGCCCGTGTAAGGGTACCCCGCGAAGTTGGTCACCGTGTTTTGCTGGTAGATGTACGTCTGGAGCTGCTTGTCGAAGAGCGCCACCGCGAAGTAGCCGCCACCATGGCCGAAGTAGTGCTCCCAATCAAGGTCGACGGAATTGGCCAGCCAGGGATGGAGGCTCGGATTTCCGCTCGTGCCGCTCCACGGGCTGGTGGTGTCGGAGTCCGCATAGGTGGCGTTGTAGCCATAGTCGCGCGCCGCCCTCATTTCATACATCAGCGGCCGCTGCTCCTGGCGGCCGACAAAGAGCCGGATGTCGTCCTGCTTCGTGGGCTTGAAGATCAAGTTCATGCTGGGCAGGAAATCCGCATAGGTGGCACCGCCGCTGACCGGATAAACGATGGCCCCACCGTTACCCGAAAACCCGGTGGAGTTCTGGTTGGCCGCGTCGACCACCGCGCCGATGTTGCCCTCGAAGGGCATGCCGAAGACATTGCCCTTCAGGTCAGACATCACGAAGGGACGGGTGATCTTTTCCCAGACCTTGAAGTTGTCGCCTTCGTAGCTGCCGGGATTGGGATTGGGCATGAACGTGTAGAGACCGCTGTCCAGAGCGGCGTTCGGGTCATAGGCAATCGGATGCAGGTTGCCGATGAACGACAGGTCCGTGGTGCCAAGGAGGGGGGGCAAGGGAGCGCTGGGCTGGCCGTCGGAGTTGACCAGATATCCGGTGGGATTCTGGCCCGATTGCTTGAAGCGCTCGGAGTAGCTCACCCCGACCTCGACATCCTTGAAGATGGAGGCATTGAACTCGTGCTTGGTGGACAGCTTGAACGAATCCGCGACGTCCTTTTCCTTGAAGTACTTGAGGTAACCTTCCATGCCGGTGACCGGGAAGACGCCCGTGCCCCAGCCCTGGGGGTCGGTGAGGGTGAAAAGGCTGGCGTTCGCGTAGTCGGTGCTCGAGACGACCTGGGGGATCTGGCCGGCGTTCTCGATCACCTGAAACGTATCCGCGTCAGTCGCATGGCCCGCGAATCCAAGGCCCGAGTATTCTTCCAGAACTTCCTCACTGCGTTCCGCCGAGGAGTAGCCCGTGAGGAAATTCACGGGCCATTCCGACTTCTGGGCCAAGTCGAGATTCCAGATCGCGGAGGCGATATGGTCGTTCCAGGACGTATCCATGTTCCGGACTACCGGCTGGATGTTCGTCAGGGTGTAATTGGTGACCAATCCATTGGTGACCGTATAGCCCGGCTGCAGAACCGCGCTGCTCCATTCCGCCATCGGGACCTCCATTCCGCGCAGCAGCTGGTTGTCGTTGTAATGGGAGATGAACACGTCGAGCTTGCTGTGGATGAAGTCGGTGGGCTTGCTCTCCCACACGGCCACGAAGGAGTCGCGCTTGAGGAGCTCGTTTTGGTCGTAGATCCTCATTCCCCCGAGCACATAGTCGCCACTCGTCGTGGGGTAGCCCCAAGCCTGGAATTGCTTGCCATCGTAGGGATTCTCCGTGTGCGCGAAGCCCACGAAGATGCCCTCCGTTCCATGGGCAAACTGGTCGATCCAGGAGGCGGAGTAGCTTTCACCGGCCTGCTTGTTGCCGGGCGTAAGCTGCCCGAACGCCGTCCAGTTGTAGTACGTACTGAGGGCAAAGCCATTGTAGTCGACGCCCAGGGGCGACGTGGTCTCGAGGTCAACGGTGCCCGCCAGACCACCCACCAGGTCGGCCTGGCCGGTCTTGTAGACCCTCACTCCGCCAATGAGCTCAGCGGGATACTGGTCGAACTCCACCGCACGGTTGTCGTTCGTGGTGGCCTGCTCGACGCCATCGAGCGTGCCAATGCTCATGTTCGGGTCAAAGCCGCGGATGGTGATCTGCTGGTCGCGACCGTTGACGCGCTGGCTGGTGAGCCCGGTCAGGCGGCTCAGGGAGTCGGCGATGCTGATGTCGGGCAGCTTGCCGACATCCTCGGGCACAATGATTTCTTCGATGGCGGGCGCGTCCTGCTTCTCCTGGGCCGCCAGTTGAAGGCTGCCCGCGTAGGATCCAGTGACGACGAATTTGTCCAATTGGACCACCTCGTCCGCCTTGGTCTTGGCGGCAGCCGGTTGGGCATTGGTGGTTTCGGTCTGCTCTGTCCCGGTGGTCGACGGCGTCGGTGCCGTTTGGGCGAGCGCCAAAAGGCCCGACTGGATGAACAGCAGGCCGGCGGCCAGTCCTCGGAGGAGGAACCAGCGCGCGGATTGATCTGGTTTATTATGGGTGTGCATGGGGGTGAGAAACGGCGGTGAGCCGCGGCTGACCGTGGTGGGTTAGGGTGGATGGCGCAGACGAGACTGCGCCGAGGTTGAGAGAAGGAAGTTCCCTCGGCGTCGGGCGCGCGACTCGATTTCGCCCCAGAAAACCGAGATCGTTGGGATAACTCTTAGGTCAGGCCGCGTCTTTCCGGCCGGCCGGCATACCGGCAGCATCGACCGGTTTCGGCGATTTCAGGGAGAGAATCAGGCCGGCGCCGCCAGGAAAAAGTGTCACGGGGGCTTGGTCCCCAGATCGGGACCTAGGTTTTTTCCTATCGATGCAAGACTTCTACTGGCGGCACCGTTTGACCCTCCCGCCCGGACCGCCATCCTGGATGCAACTCATGACCCCTCGCTCGATCCGCCTGGTTTGCGTGCTGGCCGGATTGGTGGCGCTGCTCCAGGCGCAGCCGGTTCCGCCAGTCATTGTGCCCCGCTTTACCCACCCGGGTGCCGGACAGACCATTTACTTTGTCCTCACCGACCGTTTCGCCAACGGCTCAACCGCCAACGACCGGGGCGGAATCGACGGCGGACCCGACCTCACCGGCTTCGACCCGACCCGCATTTCGCATTACCACGGCGGCGACTTCGCCGGGCTCGCGGCCCATCTGGACTACCTGCAGCATTTGGGCGTGACGGCGGTGTGGGTGACACCGCCGTTCAAGAACAAGGCGATGCAAGACGGCACCGCCGGCTACCATGGCTACTGGATCACTGATTTCCTGCAGGTCGACCCCCACCTGGGCACGGATCAGGAATTCCGCGAGTTCGTCCGCCAGGCCCACGCCCGCGGCCTGCGCGTCTACATGGACATCATCGTCAACCACACGGCCGATGTCATCCACTACGCCGACGGCGGCACCGACTACCGCGACAAAGCTGCGGCTCCTTTCCGTGACGCCCAGGGACGGCCTTTTGACGACCGGGCCGTCGCCTTCAACGGCCTCAATGACCCGGCGGCATTCCCGGTCTTGTCCGCCGAACGCAGTTTTCCGCATGTGCCGGTCGTGTCCGAGGCGGAAAAAGCCGTGAAGAATCCCGCCTGGTTGAACGACGTCACTCTCTACCACAACCGCGGCAACAGCACCTTCCAGGGAGAAAGCGCCATCTACGGTGACTTCGGGGGGCTCGATGATCTCTTCACCGAGAATCCACGGGTGGTGAAGGGCTTCATCGACATCTTCAGCCACTGGCTCGACGTCGGCGTGGACGGCTACCGGATCGACACGGCCAAGCACGTTAATCCGGAGTTCTGGGAGGCCTTTAGTCCCGCCATCCGCGCCCGGGCCCGGGCGCTGGGCCGTCCGGATTTCCTGCAGTTTGCCGAGGCTTATAACGAAGCGGGCGATCCGTCATTCCTCAGCGAATTCTCCACCGGGACCATGCCGATCGACACCACGATCGACTTCGGATTCTTTGCCGCCGCGCGGAGATTTGTCTCCCAGGGCGGCACGGCCGCGGCGCTGGCGGATTTCATCGCGCGCGACGACTACTACACCGACCACGACAGCAACGTTCACTCGACGACCACCTTCCTGGGAAATCACGACGCCGGCCGCTTTGCCTATTTCCTCCAGCAGGACAATCCCGGCGCCACGCCGGCGCAGCTCGCCGGCCTCGTCAAGCTTGGCCACGGCCTGCTTTACCTGTCCCGCGGCCAGCCGGTGATTTACTATGGGGATGAACAGGGCATGATCGGCCGCGGGGGCAATGACATGCAGGCCCGGGAAGACATGTTCGCCTCCCAGGCGCCCGACTTCAAGACCGCCCCGCTTCTCGGCACGACGCGCACCGGAGCGGATGACAAGTTTGACGAGCAGCACCCCTTCTACCGGTTCTTCGCCCGCCTCGGCGCGCTGCGCGCCCGGCATCCGGCCTTGCGCGTCGGCGCGATGATTCCCCGCCTGACGTCCGAGCCCGGGCTGTTTGCCTTCTCCCGCATCGAGCGCCGCGAGCTCGTGGAATATGTGACCGCCCTGAATAACTCCCGAACCGCGCCGCTCACCGCCTCCGTGCCGACCAGCCAGCCGGCGGGGGCCGCCGTCACGCGCATTTTCGACTCCTGCACGCCGGATGCGCCCGGCGCGGAAACAATCATCGCGGACAATGCTGGTGCGATCCGGGTCACGCTGGCGCCGCTGCAGTTCGCCGTGTGGCGGGCGGCCGGTGCGCTCCCCGCCCTGTCTGCGCCCCTGCAAATATCCCTGGTCAACCCGGCGGACGGCGCCACCCTCGGCTTTTCTTCCCGCGAAGTGGATGGTCTGGTTTTTCCCACGCGCCGGGAGATTCGCGCCGAAGTTTCCGGTGGTGACGGTGTGGCCGAGGTCACGTTTGTGATGACGCGGATGTCCAGGCCGGGCCAGCTTGAGCTCCTGGGCACAGACGACGCCGCTCCCTACCGTGTGTTCTGGGAGCCCCCGTCCGATCTTGCGCCGGGCGAGAAACTGGAGTTCATCGCAACCGTCAGCGACCTGCGCGGCCACTCCGCGGTCGCGCATGTCGGGGGCGTCACGGTTGCTCCCACGAAGATCCGCTTCGGCATTCCCGGCGCCAAGAATCCCTGCATTCTCAAAACCGCGCCTGCGACGCTCAGTGTGCTCGCCGGCACCGGATTCACGCTCTCGGTCCAGGCCGACGGCACCGGCCCGATCGAATACCAGTGGCTGCAGGACGCCGAACGAATCGCCGGCGCGACCTCGGCGACCTATTCGGCCATCCAAGCCGGTGCCGCCCAGGCCGGCGAGTATCGCGTGCTCGTGCACAATCTCGCCGGCACGAGCATCAGCTCGGTGACCGTCGTGAGCGTCACTGCCACCAGTGGACAATTGTCCCCCGACTCCAAGGCAAGGTCACCGGCCGGTCGCTGACGGGGCTTGAACAAAGAAATGCCGGGCATAGGTGGAGCGGCTTGTCCTCAAGACGCCTGAAAGGCATCCTATGAAACCGTTCCCATTCAAGTTTCTGGCGGGCGCGCCGGCGGCAGCCGCCCTCGCCATCGTCGGCTGCACCCACCAACAGCTGCTGTCTCCAATCGCCCGGGCTTTCGGCGCGCCGCCGGAGCCCGAACTCGTCGAGTGCCGCATTGCGTTCCGGCAGCTCCAAGCCCGGCTCGAAACATGCCGGGTGCGGGTGGAACCGGTCATGTTCGCCTCGGGCGGAGACGGATTGTGGCGGGAGGGTGACCGGCAATGGCGAACCGATCTGGCCCAGCGCCTCATCAAAGAGGCGGGCACCCGCACGAAGGCAGTCCTTGAGATGGCAGGCAACACTCCCGAGGTCGCGTTCCCAAAGGGGATGTATCACAACCAGCTGCATTACCTGTGGGATCGGGCGGAGGCGTATTCCCGCTGGGTGAAGAGCACCCATCCGGCGGCGGACTTCGTCCTGATCGTGGAAATCTTCGACGGCGCCGGCAAGCGGGAGGGCGCGGCCCAGGTGTATGTTTTCGATGCCCAGGGGCAGTTGGCGGTCTGCCGGCTCCTGCGTTTTCCCGGAACTCCTCCCGGTCAGGGCCCGGTACCCATCCGGCCACCGGTGGACATCCTCTTCGAAACCCTGCGCCTGGATGCGGACGTGGTCTTCCCGCCTTACGGCTGGGGCTAAGCCGGATTGATGCAATTGGACCATGAATATGTAGGGAAACATCCGCGCCCCACCCCCTCACTCTCACTATCACTCTCACTTCTTGTTTCCGAGTGAAGGTAGGGTCGGGCCCTTGTGGCCGGACCGTTGGCGTTCGACCAGCGGCCCGTCGACAAGCCCCTCGACCCGCTCGGGGCCTTGAGCCTGTCGAAACGGCGACGGCCCAACACTCGAATGCATCGTTCCGGCTCAAACCCGTGATCCTCTTGAAACACGCGGTTCCCGGGAATCGATAGCCTCTCCTCGAACAGGCCCCGATCCTCTCGGCGCGAGCGGTCCCGGCCGGCGGACGTCGATGCCGACCATTTCTTCCCGAACTCCGTCCACGATCCCGGCGAATGGATCACCCAGGCCGATCGCCCGCCGCCGCGAGTTCTCGTGCCTCAAGGCATGGCCAGCAAAGTTTTCCTCCTGGCGCTGTACTCTTGCTCCGTGATCGTGCCGGCGTCCAATCGCCGTCTGAGATCGAACAGCACTTCGGTGGGTGAAGTTGCCGGCGCCGACACTGGAGCGGGCGCCGGCTGCGCCTTCGCTGCGGCCGGTGGCGCCAGCCTCGTGAGTGAGATGATGAGTCCGGTTTTCATCAGTGATGGACTTCAGAGAGGCAACGCACGGGAATAATCAACACAAGTATTTTCTGTTACTTGGAACCAAAATAATCGCTTCTGAAACTGCAGTTGGGGAAATGGCGCTCTCCCATTTGCGAGTTGATTGCGGACGGCAAAAAAAGCGCGCCCCAAAGCGATTGACGCCATCAAGCGCCAAGCGCCGGAGCCACTCCGAGGACGCAGTTCCTGATCCGGGACGCGATTCCTTTCCCGGCTGGCATTTCTCCGGGATGATGCCCGCCTAGGAGGCTGTCGGACTTCCGTCCGGCCAGCCTCCTACTGGCAAACCGCCCAATCCAACCCCGGGGAAACGGGCAGAATCTGGGCGATCTTTACACGAATTGAAGTCCTATTGGCTCATCGGATCATATTCCCTGCTCAATGAAAGGGGCGGTTTTGCATTTAGCAGCCTGAAGGGCTCGAAGCCCGACAGGCTGCTAGACCCCGACCTCCTTGCGCCGGCCGCTCTTCGCGGCGGCGTAGATCGCCTCGATGATCGCGATGTCCCGGCGGCCCATCTCACCGGGCGCGATCGACGGCCGGCCCTCCAGCAATTCCAAGGCCATGCCGTCAAGCTGCGCCACCTGGTGGTTGACTTTGGGAAGATTCACCGGCCCCCGGGACGTGCTCAGCCGGGGCTCGGCGTAGTAGAATGCAGGATCCTCGAGCTGCGCCCAGCCATGATCGGCCTCCGCGCGAAAGTTGCTTACTTCCTCTCCATAGGTCGCGCGGCATCTGGCCGCCGCCCCGCCGGCAAATTCCATCGTCCAGCTGATCGATTCCTCGACTTCCGAAAAAACCTCGGGCCGCGTCACCGGGCCGAACTTGGCGGTCACCGCCACCGGCGCTGCCTCCACCTTGGCCATGCAAGCGGCCTGGATGACATAGACCCCCATGTCCATCAACGGGCCCCCGCCCGCCAGCTTCTGGCTCAGGCGCCATACCGTCCTGGTGGTGGCCGACGAATCCATCTCGAATCCATTGGCCCCGCTCATCCGCAGGAAAGGGCCGAACACCTCTTCGCGCGCCAGCCGGGCAAACTCGGCGTGGTGCGGTTCGTAGTGCAACCGGTAACCAACGGTCAGCCGAACACCCGCCGCGCGGCACGCGGCGATGATGGCGTCGCATTCGGCCAACGAGGTGGCCATCGGCTTTTCACAGATGACATGCTTGCCGGCTCTTGCCGCGGCCATGCAATGCTCGGCATGCAGGCTATTCGGCGTCACCACGTAAACGATATCGATGGCGGGATTGCCGGCCATCTGCTCCATCGTGTCGTAGCCGAAGACGTTCTTTTCCGGGAAACCGTAGTCGCGCGCCCACCTCGCGCCCTTGCCCCGGCTGCCGGTGACGACGGCGGCGAGGCGGCAATGCCGGGTCGAGCGCAACGCCGGCCCCAGCTGATACGTGGAATAGCTGCCGAGCCCCACGAGCGCCACGCCAAGTCTTTTTGCCTGCGGGGGAGTGTCGAGTGCGCGACTGCGGCGCGGTGCCACCACGAGAGCCGCGGCCACGGCCATCTGGCCAAGGAACCGCCGGCGGGACACAGGGTTGGATGGGACGGGCGTCTTCATGGGTCAGACACGGTTATCCTCGTTTGGCCGATCATGAGCAGTAACAGGGTGGGTTTCATGATTCTGCATCACCGCCGTTCCACGGGTTCTCGTGATTTCGAGGCAGGGAAAAGGTCCATTTGCGAGGGCCTGGCCTGCCACCATCCGGCACCCGCTTCAACGCCGGTGCGGCCTGCAAAACCGGCCTTTCCGGGCGTTCCCAAGGGTCGCCGGGATCAATCCTTATCTTTTCGGACCAGCACGACGACAATCAGGATCACCACCAGGACAATAAGCACCCCAATCAAAGGGGCTCCATGCGGGTGGTGGTGATAAAACACGCGGAATCGTTCGGTGAACATGGGGGGAAAACGAACGGCAGGGTTCAAGGCCCAGCGGCCTCAGAGAGGATTTCGGCGTAATGCGTTAGCGGACATTGCCGCGGATGGCAAGTGGATGAACGGGGGATGGGCCGGCGCCGCCTCGCCCCCGGCCCCGTGCACCTGCTCCGCGTCCCGGGCGCGCACCCGCCCGTTCTGCGCGCGACCGGAATCTCCGCCCTCTCTGTCTCCAGCGCCGGACGAGACCCGACCTTCTACTGCAATTGCTTCAGGAGAAAGGTGAAGGTGAGGGCTCCCTCATAGGCGCGCTGCTCGTTGTTCGCCGCACCGCCCTCGCCATGCCCGCCCTCGGTGTTCTCATAGAAAAGAACATCGTGGTGTTGGCCCTCCATCCTCCAGGCCATCTTGCGGGCGTGGCCGGGATGGACCCGGTCGTCCCGGGTGGACGTCATGAAGAGCACCCGCGGATAGCTAACATCCGCGCGGACATTTTCGTAAGGCGAGTACCGGCTGAGGTAACTCCAATCCTCGGGAATATCTGGATTGCCGTACTCCCCCATCCAGCTGGCACCCGCCAGAAGGTGACTGTAGCGGCGCATGTCGAGGAGCGGCGCCTGACAGACAACAGCGCCAAACAGGTCTGGCCTCTGGGTCAGCATGACCCCCACCAGCAGGCCGCCGTTGCTGCCGCCGATGATTCCGAGATGCCTGGGCGAGGTCACGTGCCGGGCGGCCAGATCCTCGGCCACGGAGATGAAATCGTCGTACGCGCGCTGGCGGTGCTCCTTAATGGCCGCCTCATGCCAATCCGGGCCGAACTCTCCCCCGCCCCGGATATTGGCCACCACAAAGACCCCGCCGCGCTCGAGCCAGGAGGCGCCGATGCCACCGCTGTAATAGGGACTCTCTGAAATCTGGAATCCGCCGTAGCCGGTGAGGAGCGTCGGGTGTGAGCCGTCAAAGGCCAGGCCTTTGCGCGATACCTGAAAGTACGGCACGCGCGTGCCGTCCTTTGACACTGCCTCGTGCTGCGAGACTTCGAGACCCTCCGCCGGAAAGAATTCCGGCAGCTCCTTGAGGAGGACCCGGTCCCCTCCGCCGATACTGCCAAGATACAGGCTCGAGGGAGTGAGGAAGTCCTGGACCGTCAGGAAATAGGCGTCCGACTCGCGCTCCACGGCGTCGGCGCCAACCGTTCCGAATTCAGGGGCGGGCAACGCGACGCGCGACCAGGTGCCGTCCTTCCCAGGCTCCAGAACGTAGAGCTTGTTGCGCACGTTATCGAGTTCGTTGACGATAATGCGGGTCCTCAGGGTGGTCGCATTGGCCAGCGAGACCCGGGCGCTCGGCGTGAAGAGCACGGCAAAATCGCGGCCCCCGGTGAGGAAGGCGTTCCAGGTTATCGCGAGCATGGCCCCAGGGGGATAGCTCCGGCCACCCACCACCCAGCCCTTTCGCAGCGTGACGGTGAGAAACTCGCGGAACGTGCCGGGAGTCGCGTCGGCCGGGATATCCAGCTTCACCAATTTCCCGTTCTGGATCACATATTGCTCCGTGGTGAAGGTCGTCAACTGACGCTCCACAAACTCCCGGTGGAATCCGGGCTCGTCCGTGGCCCACGCCAAGGCGGCAACGTCGGTCTTCTCCCCCTCAAAAACCATCTGGGCGGCACCGAGCGGCGTGCCGCGCTGCCAGACCTTGACCTCGCGGGCGTAGCCCGAATCCGTCAGTGAGCCCGGCCCGAAATCGGTGGCCACGTAAACGCTGTCGGCGCCGCGCCAGGTGATCTCGCTCTTGGCCTCCGGCAACGCAAACCCGTCCTTCACGAATGCCTTCGCGACCAGGTCGAATTCTCTCACGACGCTGGCATCACCACCGCCCCGCGTCAGATGAATCAGGCTGCGCGTGTAGTCGGGGTAGCGCATTTCTTCGTAACTCCACACCCAGTTCTCCTTCTCCTCGGCGGCCAGCCGGTCGAGGTTGAGGACGGTCTCCCACGACGGATCCTTCTTCCGGTATTCCCCGGGGGAAGTGCGCCGCCATAGGCCGCGAACGTGCTGGGTGTCCTTCCAGAAATTATAATAGTAGGGACCCGCCTTGGTCACATAGGGTATGCGGTCCTTCGAGTCGTAGATCGAAAGCAGGCGCGCCCGGATCGGCTCAAAGTCCGACGACGCCATAAGTTCCTTCTTGGTAATCGCATTCTGCTCACGCACCCAGTTGAGCGCCCTCTCGCCGGTCACGTCCTCGAGCCAGAGGTTGGGATCAGCGGCGCTTTGCGCCATGGCCAGGAAGGGTGACAAGAGCCCGAGGGTGACGAGAACGAGGTTTTTCATGATGAACGAGCGCGCGTCCAAACAGGTCCGCACCATGCGGGCCAGCCCCGCAACTTCAAATGGTTTCTGGAGAAACTTAACCCCGCGAGCCGGCTGACGCGCCGGTGGGGGAGGGCTTTTTTCGGCCGACGCAAATCAGTCTGCCCGGGTGGCCGCGGGCCGCTTTTTGAGCCGAAAATGAAGGTAGCAGGCCTGGCTCTGGCAAAGCTGGGTGTAGAGCGGGCTGCGCACGGTGCCGGCAAACGAGAGCGCAACTTTCCGCAGGAGTCGCGGCAAGCGGTCGATTTCGGCGAACCGGCGGGGCGAATCCTCCTCCAGCGCGGCGACCGCCTGGGCGGTCCAGTCCTCCTCCGCCTCCCGTTCGAATGAGGACCGTTGCACGCTCGCGCGAAATCCGCTGGCCGCATTGGGCGACGAATCGCGCGCGTAGAAAAAGTCGGCCACCAACAACCGCCCACCCGGGCGCAGCACCCGGGCCGCCTCGGTAAGCACCGCGCTCTTGTCGGGCTGGGGATGAATCGCCTCGACGCTGACGACAATGTCACACGACTCGGCCGGCAGCGGCAACCGGCTGGCGGACGCAGCACGAAACTCCAGATTCAGGGGACCCGGGCGCCGCCGGTTGCCGAGAATCAACACCCGCGATGCATCGGTCGCGATGAGCTGCCGAAGAACGAACTCGCGGGCCAGAAAGCGCGCGCCGCCCCCGCGACCGCAACCGATTTCCACCAGATCCTTGCCGGCCAGCGGGGTGTCACGAATCAGGCGGTGATAGAGCTGGTAACCCAATCGCTCCGGCTCGTCGGCCAGCGGCAGGGGGAAGCGGGGATAATTCGCCTCGGCGTACCCGCAGTTCAGCAGCTGCAGGCCCTGGCGCCGCCAAAGCACCAGGCCAAGCACCTCGTAGAATCCCCGCTTGAACATCGGGCGGCGCCACAGCCGTGACCACAACGGCGCAGCCGGAAGATGAAAGGACGGCGGGCGCACACCCGTTGATGGCACAGCCATTGTCGCCCGTCAAAACATGTTGCCAGCGAGGCGCCGCGTCAGGCTTTTGAACGCCGGCGGACAAAAAGACCCGCGTTCAAAAAACGCCCGGCCGCGCAAGGCTCCGCGCTATTCCAACTTCTCGGTCCGGGTGGCAAAACCGTCAGCCGTAATGATCGCCGTGTCGTTCGGATAAATCCGCAACCGGGTGTTGATCGTCTGATGCGCCGGAACATAACAGTCCTGCTCGCGCGGCCGACTGCGATCGGGATTGCTTACCGTGAGGTGGACCGAGAGGCCTTCGTCACCTTGATTCTGGAGGGCAATGGCGAACGTCACGCTGCTATCTTTCCATTGCTTCACCTGGACCGGCAGCTGCGGCGCCCGGGCCGCGACCGCGGTCAGGTCCATGATCTTTCCGCTGGCTTCAGCGAGTTGCTTGTCCTCCTGCCCCAGGCGGCTCTCGAGGGAGGCGATCTTCTCTTTGGCGTCGGCCAATTGGGTGCGCGTTCGGGCGAGGACGTGTTGGGTTTCGTCCCCCTGATAGTTTCTCCAACTGACCGCACCCCAGATGAGAAGAAGGACAACGACCAGGCCCGCGACGCCCATGAGCTCGGCGCGCGTCCATTCCTGCGGCGTTTGACCATTATCGTAATGGAGCACGGAAGAAGGAGATCGGGAGGGATTCGGGCACTTAGAGTAACGGTCGCGCCTGGCAGGGCGCCAGGGACGTGGGATTCCAACGGAACAGAGCATGGCAAATTGCCACGCCCCAGGCAAGGCTGGCCGGGCCAGCCCGCCGTTTTCGCGATTCTCCCCCTGCCCACGCGAGAGACTGCCGGGGCGGCAATCGCATCGTTGAAATTTATGGACTATGATCTTATCGATCCCCTATCATGACCCTTGAACCTTGCGGAAATCGGCCTCAAGTTCGCATCATGACTCGTCCCTAGCCCGCATATTTCTCTTTGCCATCGCCACGATCATTCTTCTGCTGGCGGTTCCTGTGCTGGCGATAGCCAAAGGATATGCGGGCTAATGCAAAACCGCCCCTCCGAAGAGAGACGATGAGACCGCCCACCATTGAGAAACCACCGCCGGCCCAGGCAAGCCGCAGGCTCTTGCCCGACCTCCTTGCCGAAGTTTCTGGGAGCGGTTTTCCCAGTAGCCCGGATGTGCCGGCCAGCCCGCACGGCACTGGGGTCGGCTGCATTCTGCAGCAGGCTATCGCGTAGAGTGTGAAACATCCGGGCTGGGACGCCGTCTCTCCTACCGCCATGATTCGCCGCAGCGCGGGATGCTGCCGGTAATCCGCCTGCCCGACCATGCCCGCCAGATCGCATCGTG
>CAVRNM010000211.1:0-18702 GCA_963722225.1 uncultured Verrucomicrobiae bacterium | reverse complement strand
CCGGCCACGGAAAGAAAGATCGCCGAGCTGCAGAACAAGGTCGATTCGATGGCGCCGCTCGTCACCTACTCGGTCCTCCAGCAGAAATCCACGACCGAGCGGCTCCGCACCGTGCTCGCCACGCTGAAGCTCAGGGATAACGACCAGCAGGTCGTCAGCGGACTCCTCGCTTCCCTCGCCTTCGATCCCAGCGTGAACGTGCGCCTGTCCGCGCTCGAGGCGCTTTATCCGCGCGCCGACCAGCCGGCCGTGCGCTCCGCCGTCACGGCGTCGCTCCCGCGCGAGCCTTCGCCGCTGGTGCAGGTGACGATGATCGACTTCCTCGCCGCCACCCGCGACCCCGCGGCCTTTGCCACGATCGAGGGCGTCAGCCGCAATCAGAGCTACGCCCAGGAGGTCCGCGAGGCCGCCCGCCGCGCCCTCGCCCAACTCTAATTCCCTCCGCCATCCATGGATTTTCCCTGCCACCTCTAACATCCCCCCAGTCATGCCTACCACCCTTCGTCTCGCCACTCTCCTGCTTTGCCTGCCCGCCGCGGGTCTGATCACCCAGGCCGCCCAGCCCGCCCCAACCGCTCCCGCCCCCGCGCCGGACGTAGCTCCTGCCGCACCGGCCAACAAGGACAACGAGGTCAATGTCGCCGCCGCCGGCAATTCCGTCGACGTTGAGGCTCCGGCCGTGGAAATCGACACGGACAGCGAGAGGAAGACTCTCTCGCCGGCCAGACTCAAATTCAGCGATCCGGCCAAACCCGGCAAACTCCGGCTGCGGGTCAGGTGGGGCGACATCACGGTCACCGGCGCCAATACTCAGGCGGTCACGATTGTTTCGAACATCAAGAGCAAGCAGCAGGCCCAGGCGAAAAACTCCAGCGGGCTCCGCCGGCTCGATTCCGAAACGACCTATACGGCGACGGAAAAGGACAACGTGATCACGATCGAACTGGGCGGCGATACTCCGAATCCGTCCGCCGGGGCCACCCTCGCCATCACCACGCCCCGCAACACTTCCGTCGTCGTGGAGAACACCTTTGGCGGCCGGGTCGACGTCAAGAATATCGAGGGCGACGCCGACATTCGCAGCCTCAACGGCGAGGTCACGCTCGACCAGATCGCCGGCTCGGCCCTGGTCGAAACGATGAATGGCGAAATCCATGCGACGTTCGTCAAGGTGGCTGAAGGCAAGCCGCTTTCCTTCACGTCGATGAACGGGGAGGTCGATGTCAGCATCCCCGCCGACACGAAGGCCAACGTGCGTCTGCGCACGCAAAACGGCGCCGTGTTGACCGACTTCGACGAGAAGGCCCTGGTCACAAAAACGGAGGCGGCGCGCGGCCGGCTCGTGACCCACCTTCACGCCTCCCCCCACTCCGCCGACGATATGAACAGCTCCGATTGGCAGGATAATATCCGCGACGCCGTTCGCGAAGCCACCCAGGCCGTGCAGGAGGCATCGCGGGAGGCAGCAATCGCTGCCCGCGATGCCGCCCAGGCCGCCCGCGAAGGCGTGGCGGAAGCCCAGGGCGCAACTCCTCCCGCCCCGCTGCCTCCCATTCCGCCCGTTCTGCCCTCCATCTCCGGCGGCAAGGTGGTCAGCGGCACGCTGAATGGCGGCGGCCCCGAAATCCAGATCGCGACGATGAACGGCACCATCACCCTGCGCAAGACGCAGCCGTGATGGCCCGCAGTCATCGCCGCCTGCATGGTGTTCCCGCTCAAATCCTCCTTCGCCGAGTGGAATTACGTCCGATCCCGTGATCCGCGGTTCCACAGGTAATCGATCGAGATCTTTCCCGGCCCGAACGCCAGGACGACCAACACGGCCAGCAGGAAGAGAAACGGCGTGGCGGCGGTGAATTTGTCCGGATCGCGGAAGATCGCCTGCAGCGAATCGCGCTCCGCGGTCGCATAGGCCACACTCAGGGTAAAAACCAGCGGCACGGCGGCGGCCCGCGAGAAAAGCCCCAGCACCAGCAGGAGGCCGCCGAGACACTCGGTGCCGCCGGCCAGCGCGGCGTTGAGCTTGGGCAACGGGATGTTCAGACTGCCGAAGTATTCGGCCGTGCGACCGAGGTTCAGCAGCTTGCCTCTGCCAGTCAGGAAAAAGCTCCAGCCCCAATAAAGCCGGAGGGCGAGCAAGAGCGGCGATTGCAGCCAGTTGGCAAGCTTCTCGAGATTCTGGTAGGCGGGTTGGAGACGCATGGGAAATGAGCTCACGGCCGGCAGAACCAGCCCCATTCGGCCCAGTTCTGAAACCAACCGCGGATTTTTTTCTGCCAGGCCGGCGCTGACGACGCGGTCTTGGGGAGGGCGGCGGCACACGCATCGGCGAGCGTCTCCCCTTGCTGCAGCGCCTGGAGGAGCCGGTACGCGGCCGGCTCCAGCCGCTTGAAATAGATCTGGTTGTCGTGGCGGTGCACGGCCACGTACACGCGCTTCCGCTGCGGCCGGAGCACTCTGGGCTGCTTTGTGGCCGACGCCGCACCAGCGGGCGCATTGCTCGCATCCGACCGCAACGCGCCTTTCTTCACCGCGATGACAAAATCGTCGACGGCGAACCCCAGGGCCAGCAGCGACACGTACGGCTGCAGGCGGAGCCGCAGGCGCGCGGGGTGCGCCGGGCCGATGTCATGGGGCTGCAGCGGGGGACCCATCGGCCCGTCGAACGCCTCAATCTGTGCCCATTCAAAACGCGCCATGTCCAGCGCCAACGCCGTGTGGGGCGAGGTCAGTTGCGGCTCATCGCGAATAAACTGCGCCAGCCGGCGGGAGAGGTTCCGGAGCGTGAACGAACGCGACGGGTACCGGGCGAGATAAGCTTCCGCCAGCCGCATGAATTTCCGCACCCCGAGCACTGCGCGCAGGCCCGGACAGTCGTCGTAGAGGCAGTCGAGCACGCGAAACCAGTACATCCGATTGTAGATTTCGATCCGTTCCAGCGCGTTCAGGCGGTCATTCGGCTTGATGAATCCAGCCACCACGGTGGCCGTCCGCCGGCCGTCGGTCCAACGACGCCGCATGCGGTTGTCCGCCGTCAAGGGCCGCATCACGGCCGCGGCCATGGCGCTCTGGAGCGACTTGAGGTCGCGCGTCGAACGCATCCGACGGGGCACCAGGGTCGGCGCATTCATCACGCCTGTCCGGCCGCAACCGCGGTCTGCTTGCGCCGGGGCGTCTGCGCCGCGCGCGCCCCGTCGATGAACTGATGCGCCTTGAGCGCCTCGGCATGCACCTCCTCGAACGAGGGAATCCGGTCGTCCCACTCCAGCAGGGTCGCCGTCACCCCGCACTGCCGGATGGCATGCGCGTAGAGCTTCCATACCGGATCGATCACCGGATGGTCGTGCGTATCGAGAACGTATTTCTCAAACTTCGTGTGACCGGCGATATGCATCTGCGCCACGCGATGGTGGGGAACGTGGTCGACGTAGTCGTAGGGGTTGAATCCATGATTGCGGGAGGACACGTAGATGTTGTTCACGTCGAGCAGGATTCCGCAGTCAGCGCGCTCGACGACCTCGGTCAGGAATTCCCACTCCGTCATCTCGGAAACGTGGAACTCGGCGTAGCTGCTGACGTTTTCCACGCAGACCGGGATCTCGAGAAAATCCCGCACCTGGCGGATCTTCTCGGCCGTGCGCTTCGCCGCCACGGCGGTATAGGGCATCGGCAGCAAGTCGTGGGTGTACGTGCCGTCGACGCTGCCCCAGCAGAGATGGTCGGACAGCCACGGCGTCCCCGTGCGTTTGACCACCGCCTTCAGTTTTTTCAGATGCGCGCGGTCCAGCGGATCAGCCGAGCCGAAATAGAGCGAAACCCCGTGTTGCACCACGCGGTACTGCTCGAGAATCTGGTCGAGCACCTCCAGCGGCCGCCCGCCGTCGACCATGAAGTTCTCCGAGATGATCTCGAACCAGTCGACCACCGGCTTCTTGGTGAGGATATGCTGGTAATGGGGCACGCGCAGACCGATGCCGATGCCGTAATCAGTAAACGCGTTGAAGGGATTGGCCGGCATGGTTTTTCAGGCGTTTGCCCGCAGATTTGTCGCGGCGCCGCGGTGTCCGCTACCCAGCCCAACGCGGCCGGCGGATTCCCCACCGGCGCGGGCTGGAACGGCGCCACTCACAGTCGCGCCGGCGATCAGCCTCCCTTGCCGGAGGTGGAGTCGCTCTTCTCGCCGGAGGAGTCGCTTTTCGCACCGGATGAATCTGCCTTCGTCGCACAGCCGCCCTTGCCCTGGCAGGAGTTCTTTCCTTTGCAGCCGTTGTCGCCCGCGTTGCAGCCGCCCTGCCCCTTGCAGGAATTCTGGCCCTTGCAGCTGTGCTGGCCGGTTGTTGATTTGTCGGACGCCTGGCCCTTGCTGTCGTCCTTGGCCGTACTGGAACTGGAGCTGGTGTCTTCGGCCCGGGCCCGGAGGGCGAAGGAACCGGTGTAGAGGCCGGCGAGCGCGGCCGCTGTGACGATCAACCTGGTCGATTTTTTCATGGGATTTTTCGTGATTTCGACGGGCACACGCCAGAAATCCGCCTGGCGGCGCCCGTCTCGGATTCAAGGACTGGAGTTGCGCAGCGGCAGGAGGCCGCTTGCGTTCGACAATGCATCGATATCGCGTTTTTTCAAACGAGCCGGGTGCAATCAGCTCCGGCGGATGCCCTGCCCCGGCCGGCGGCGGTTTTTCCAACCGGGGCCGGCCGTCCCGGACTCGCGCCCCATTCACCAGGTGGAAGCCCGGTTCGTCCGCGCGTCACTCCTGCTCGGAGAACGCCAGCAGGGTTCGCACCACCAGGCCATTTTCCGCCAGCCGCAGCGAGCCACCCAGACCCGGCAGGTCGATCACCGCCGCCACGCCAACGACTTCGCCCCGCAAGGCGCGGAACAGGCGGGCGGCCGCCAGCAACGTGCCCCCGGTTGCGATCAGGTCGTCGACGATGACAATGCGATCACCCGGACGGCAGGCGTCGGCATGCACTTCGATCGTCGCGGTGCCATACTCCAGCGAGTAGTCTTCAGCGACCGTCTTGAACGGCAGCTTGCCTTTCTTCCGCACCAGCACAAACGGCTTGCCGAGCCGGTAGGCCAGCGCCCCGCCCAGAATGAAGCCGCGGGCATCCACCGCCGCCACGATGTCCGGCCGCAGCGGTGCGACAGCTTCAACCAGCGCGTCGATGGTGCTCCGGAACGCCTCCGCATCCTGAAAGAGCGTGGTGACGTCGCGAAAATTTATCCCGGGTTTCGGCCAGTCCCGCACGGTGCGGATCCTAGATTTGAGATCGATGGTGTTCATGGGCTGCTAGGCCCGGCGATATTGCGGGGGCCAGGCGATGTCGGAGCCCAGCGCCTTGGCCGCGTGCAACGGCCAGTAAGGATCGCGCAGAAACTCGCGCCCCAGCAGGACCACATCCGCGCGGTCTTCCGCCACGATTCTCTCGGCTTGGTCCGGCTGGGTGATGAGGCCCACCGCGCCGGTGGCAATTCTCGCTCCGCGGCGCACGGCCTCGGCGAACGGAACCTGGAATCCTGGCCCGGCTGGAATCTTCGCGTGCGGCAACATCCCGCCCGAGGAGCAGTCGAGCAGGTCAACGCCGCGGGTCTTCAGGAGCTGCGCGAGCGCGATCGTCTGCGGCAGGTCCCACCCGCCCGACTCCGCCCAATCCGTGGCGGACACGCGCACCCACAGCGGAAAACGTTCCGGCCACACTGCGCGCACCGCGTCGACCACCTCCAACAGCGCCCGGCAGCGGTTTTCGAACGAGCCGCCGTACCGATCCGTGCGGTGGTTGCTCACCGGGGAGAGAAACTGGTGGAGGAGATAGCCATGCGCGGCATGCAGCTCGATCAGTTCAAAACCCGCCGCCAGCGAGCGCTTCGCCGCGCCGGCAAACGCCTGGATGATCTCGTTGATGCCGGCGGGGGCGAGCGCCTCCGGGACCGGGTGATCCACCGCGAAGGGCAGCGCGCTCGGCGCCACCACCGGCCAGCCTCCCTGCGCCGGCGAAACCGGTCCCCCGCCTTCCCATGGCCGGGCCGTGCTCGCCTTGCGGCCCGCGTGCGCCAGCTGGATCCCAGGCACCGCCACCTGCTCCCGAAGGAATTTCGCCACGCGGGCCAGCGGAGCAATCTGCGCATCCTGCCAGAGCCCCAAGTCGCCCGGTGAAATGCGGCCCCGCGCCTCGACGGCGGTGGCTTCGGCGATCACGGCGGCCGCGCCGCCGACCGCGCGCGAGCCCAGGTGCACCAGGTGCCAGTCAGTCGCCAGGCCGGCGGTGCAGGAATACTGGCACATCGGCGACACGACGATCCGGTTGCGCAGCGTCACGCCGCGCTGCGGGAGCGGGGAGAAGAGCACGGACATGACGTCCACGGTTGCCGGTTTTCCCGGCCGTGCAAGCGGGAAGGAGGCCGCGCCCGGCCGCCTGGGCGCATCTCCCGATTGACAGTAAAGCAGGCAGCAAGCCTGCGCCATCGGCGATGTACGAGCGGTCGCGCTTCGTAGCGCAGGCTTCCAGCCTGCAACCGATGCAGCCAGGGATGGCTGCGCTACGTTCGGAATCACCGACAACCGGGAGATGCGCGCCGGCGGCCTCCCTACCAGATCTTCGCGCGCAGTTCGGGCGCCCGCCACATCGGGTCGCCCTCCTTGATCCCAAAGGCCGCGTAAAACTGAGGCAGGTTCACCAGCGGCCCGAAGGCGCGAAACTGCCCGGGCGAATGCTCGTTGCTCATCACCTGGCGCTGCAGCGCGCTGTCGCGGTACTTCGTCCGCCAGAGCTGGCCGTAAGCCAGGAAGAAGCGCTGCTCGGGCGTGAAGCCGTCGATTTTCGGCGGGGCCGCCCGGCCGGCCAGCGCCAGTTGCAGCGCGTCATACGCCACGGCGAGGCCGCCGAGGTCGGCGATGTTCTCGCTCAGCGTGAGCTCCCCATTGACATGCAGTCCCGGCAGCGCCTCGAACGAGTTGAATTCATCCACCAGCTTCTGCGCGCGGCCTTTGAACTGCGCCGCATCGGCATCCGTCCACCAGTCCGCCATGTTTCCATCGGCATCGTACAGACGGCCGCGGTCGTCGAACCCGTGCGTGATTTCGTGGCCGATCACCACGCCAATGCCGCCGTAATTGACGGCGTCATCTGCCGCCGGATCGAAAAACGGCGGCTGCAGGATGGCCGCCAGGAACACGATCTGGTTCGCGCTGCTCTGGAAATACGCGTTGACCACCTGCGGCGGCAGGAACGTGAACTCATCGCGGTCGACCTTCGTCCCGATGCGGCCGAACAGGCGCCGCGACTCGAACGCGCCGGCCCGTCGGACGTTCTCAAAATAGCTGTCGCGCCGGATCGTCAGCGCCGAATAGTCGCGCCATTTCAGGGGATAACCAATCATGGCCCGGAATCGGGCGAACTTGGCCAGCGCTTTCGCACGCGTGGCATCGCTCATCCAGTCGGCCCGCTCGAGATGCGCCTTCATCGCCACCTGGATATTCGCCACCATTGCCGCCAGCCGCGTCTGGACTTCGGCCGGGAAATAGCGGTCCACGTACAGCCGCCCCACGGCCTGGCCGATCTGCGCATCGAGCACCCGGGCCGTCCGCTGCCAGCGCGGCTCCATCTCCGGCGTGCCCGCGAGCACCTTGCTGTTGAACTGGAAGCTCTCGTTCTCGCACGCCGCCGTCAGGTAAGGCGCGGCCTCGGCCAGCACCCTCCAGCGCAGATAAACCTTCCAGTCGTCCAGCGGCCGGCTCTGCAGCAGTCGCCCGACGGCCGCAAAAAACTCCGGCTGCCGCACCACCATCGACCGTTTCTCCGCCGGCAGTCCGGCGGCGTCGAGATAGGCCGCCAGCGGGAAGCCCGGGCTCGCGGCGGCGAGTTCCCCGGGCGTCAGCTTGTGGTAGTTGGCGATCGGATCGCGCATTTGGACGGGCGTCTTCGAAACCCCGGCCAGCGACTTCTCGACGTCGAAGGCGGTGGTGGCGCGGGCCTCGGCGGATGCGGCCGGATCGCCGGCGAGCTCGAACATCCGCGTCATGTGCGCGCGGTAAGCGGTGCGCTCCTTTTCGAAGCGCGGGTCAAAATAGTAGTCGCGCATCGGCAGGCCGAGTCCGCCCTGGGCCAGGCTCAGGATGTAGGTGTCGCTCTGCTTGTCATCGGCCGTCACCGTCCGGCGGAACAGCGGCATGCCGAAGCTGTTTTGCACCGCCGCGACGGCGCGGATGAAATCGTCCGTCGATCCGATGGCCGCGATCCGCGCCAGGTCGGCCTCAATCGGCTTCAGACCGGCGGCCTCGATCGCCGCGGTGTCCATCGCGGTGGCGTAGAAGTCCCCCACCTTCTGTTCGAGGGATCCCGCCTCGCCGGGCTGCGCGGCGGCCGCATCGAGCAGCGTGCGGATGAGGTACCGGTTGCGTTCATCCAGCTGGTTGAAGCTTCCCCAGCTCGGCTTGTCCGCGGGAATCTCCGTCGTCTTGTACCAGCTGCCCGCGGCATAGCGGGCGAAATCGACGCGCGGGTCGACCGAGAGGTCCATGTGGGCGATGCTGAACCGCGGCACCGGCGGCTCGGCGGCGGGTTCGGCCGCGGCGACTGAGACCGCAGCGACCGTCAGGAGCAGGCAAGCGGCGAGGCCCAAGGCCCCGACGCGGAGACGGGGGAGATTTCTCATGGGCCCAATAGATTCCACGCCTCGGGCTTAGCGCAACCGCAAAGCGGCCCCGCCAGCCGGCCTCAGTCTGGCCGCTTGACCGCGAAGCGCTCGGTTGTGCGGCAGTACCAATCGCCGCTCAGACGGCCGATGGCATCCAGCTGGCCCGGGTCAATCCGTCCATCGGGGCCGAGCACGGCGTCGCTGACATGCACCAGATGGATGCGGCCGAAGATGACATGCGCGGCCAGCGGCCCTTCGCCGATGTTGACGATCTGGTGCAACGTACACTCGAAGGCGACCGGCGCCGCGGCCACCCGCGACGGGCGCACCCTCGTCGAGGGCGTCATCGCAATCCCGAACTTCTCCGCCTCGCTTTCGCCGTACGGCAGGGCGGCGGCGGTCGCGTTCATCGGCTCGGCGAGCGCATAGGAGACGACGTTGATGACGAATTCCGGCACCTGCAGGATGTTGCGCACCGTATCCTTCGGCTGGCCGTCGCGATTGTTGATCGGCACGAACATGAGCGTCGGCGGATTCGACGTGATGCCCTGGAAAAAGCTGAACGGCGCCAGATTGGTCCGGCCGTCGGCAGAAATGGTGGACGCCCAGGCAATCGGGCGCGGCGCGATCGCGCTGGTCATCCAGCCGTAGACCTCACGCAACGGAAGTTTGGCAAAATCGACGATCATGCGGGCAATGCAGCGCCCAGCCGTCCGCCGGCGCGAGGCAAATCTGCCCGCGCGCCGCGCCCGACCGCGGGTGGTTGACCGGGGTTCCTCCCGGCTTGCCTCGGTCCATTACGGGATTAACCTGCCCGGCGCTCCACCATGTCCAACCTTCCCACCCAATTCACCGGCGTAACCGTCACGGCCAAGGCCAATGTCTATTTCAACGGCAAAGTCGTCAGCCATTCCGTGCTGTTCCCCGACGGCACGAAGAAAACCCTGGGCCTGATTTATCCGGGCTCCTACCATTTCAGCACGGGTGTCCCCGAACGGATGGAGATCGTCGCCGGCGCCTGCCGGGTGACGCTCGACGGGCAGGCCTCGGTCCTGGCCTATGCCGTCGGCCAGAGTTTCGAGGTGCCGGGAAAAAGTGGTTTCACCATCGAAGTGGCGGGCCTCTGCGAATATATCTGCTCCTACGGCAACGCGGTCCCTCCGGGCCGGTGAAGAATCGGCGCGGGCCCCACGCCGGCCGGTCGCGACGCCGGCCGCCCTTCAGCAGAGGAATGGTCCCGGCAAACCGCTGACCGGAGGCTGGGAGCTCGAGGCTGGGCCCGGTGAAATCATCGGCGGCCTCACGCTCCTCTTTGAGCCAACAGGGCCGAAAGGCCCTTACCGCCGGGCGTTGAGATGCGCCAGCAGCAGCGTGAAGAACACCAGGACAAGATTCTGCAGGGGCAGCTGCAACGGCGTGGGGAGTGAATAGATGATCGCCACGGCGGGGATCCACACGCCGGCGTTGGCCAGCAGCGTCGGCAGCACGCTGCGGCTGTACCAGCCCCGAGTCCGGCAATCGGCCGCCACCGCACGGAAGCTGAAACCCGCCGCGTTCCACTGGTAGACCACCACGGTCAGCGGCACGGCCAGAATCGGACAATAGACCCCCTGGTCCAGGAGCGACTTGATCACGATGGTTGCGCCGTCGTGCCCTTCGCCAATCACGCGCGCGAGGAGCCGGTACCAGGCTTCGACCTCCAGTCCCTTGTAACCCCAGAATCCCGTCAACAAAAGACCCTGACGCCAGCCGTAATCGGGGCGGGAAGCGGGAATCGAACGCAGGTAAAGAAACGGCAGGAGTCCGCCGAAGCACGCGGTGGATACGACGCCAAACGCCAATCCTGTGTCCGCCCGAAAGGCCGTGAGCCGTTCAAAGGCCGCCCGGGTCGGGGCATGATGGTAGTACGCAAGAACGACGACGAAGGCCGTGGCCTGAAGCACGATGCCCGGCAGGAGGTTGGCGCGGGCGCCGCGTAAGCCGGCTTTCCAAGGTGGTTCGCGAAGGGTGGTTTCGACAGCCATGAAAAGGCTGAGGGTTCCACATCATGGCGGTCCGGACCAGCGCGAAATGGACTTCACGCTGATTCACGCCAGAAGCCGGCCATCTCATCCGTTCTCCCGCAGTCAGGAGTCGCGCGACGAGTGGCGGGCGACAGGTCCAAGGGGCCAGGTTCGTTGGCGAGTCGTTGACGCAGAACCCTGCGTGATCGAGCGCATTCGACTTTCGCTTCCCGCCCTTCGGCCGCACCGATCCGCGAGCCACGAGACTCCGTTATTTGATCAATCTTTCCATCGCACGGTTTCGATCCCGCTCTCGTGCGGTGTCGGCGTAACCATCAGTTGCAGGGTGGCCACGTCGCCAGGCACGATCAACTGCTGGCGTTTCAGAATCACCGACACGCGTCCTTCGCTGTTGAGCCCGACCCATTGTGACCCGGGCAACAGCTCGCCCGAGTAGGCTTTGGCCACAAACATTTCGGGAAAGATATTGGCCGCCTCCTTCGACTCGTTGTGAATCTCAAGCGTAATCGCGGCGGCGGTCACTGTGACGACCGAAAAACTGCAGCCAAAGCGCAGGTCGGCGCCCTGATTCACCCGGGGCTCCTTCTTGTTCGCCGCAGAGATCGGCTTGGCCGGCATGGGTTCCGGCGTCGGCGCGCCGAGGGGGGGCGGCCGGTGTATGGCCAGCATCGCCTGGTACTCGTCGGGAAAGAGCCCGTACGGCACCGTCCGGGCACCGTCACGGAATTTGACCATGACCACCTTGGTCAGATATCCCTTGATCTGTGCGTCCCGCAGGACCGTTCCGTTCTTCAACGTCAACACGGGTACTGCCTCGTCAAACAGGGGGGCCGCCATCAGGGTTCCGGCCGTCAACAGCCCCGCAGCCAACAACGCGAACCATGGTCTCATCGTGATCATTGAAAATAAGGCGCCAAACGGTTGCCACCCAAATCGGTCATCCTTGAACATGATAACAACCGGAGCTGCGCAACATGCTGGCTAGGGCGTCCGGGTGGAGGCGAGCTGGGCTTTGAGGCGCTCGTTTTCCCCCTGCAGGAGCGCGAAACTGCGCACGGTCATCTCCACCTTCGAGTTGGCACGGTTGAGCTCGTCTTTCAAACGGGCCAGCTCGTCAGCCCCGCCCGCGTCGGCGGGGGTCGCGGCGGGGGCCGGCGGGGGAGAAGCCACCTGCACCACCTGGGCCAACCGTCCGGCCAATTCCGTGCAGTGCGCCTGGAGCCCGGCGTTGTCTTTCTTCAGCTGTTCAACCGTCGACTGCGCTTCCGTCAGCCGCCGGGGAAGCTCGGCCGTAGCGCGGTCCTGCTCCTCCAAACGCTGGTTGGTCCCGGCCAAGGATTCGTTTTCCGTGCGCAACCGCGCCAGCTTTTGGCGCAGAGGCTCCAATTCCGCCTGGAGGCTTTTCCCTGCCTCCAGTTCTTTGCGGGCTTCCTCCAGCTGGCTCTCGGCCGCCGCCAGGCGCTGCGCGCCGTCGCTATGGTCCGCAATCTGGCGTTTGAGCGCTTCCTGCTCATCCAACAGTACTTTTCCTCGAGCCGCGAGGTCATCATTGGCCTTGAGGGCCGCGGCCAGATCCTTGCGCACCGCCTCCAACTGGGCTCCGGGATCAGCGGTTTTCTTGGAGTCCGCCGGTGCGATCGGGACACCAGGATTGACCGGCCCGCCTCGCCGGGCAGCGAGCTGCTGGGTCAGCCGGGCGTTGTCGATGCGAAGGACCGCAAGTTCCTCCAGCACCACCGCAAAGCGATCCTCGGTCGGAGCGGGCGGCGCCAGAGCACCCGACCGGCCGGTCACGGCACCGCCTGACGCGCCGCGGCGATGGTCGGCGACGACCGTCGGAATGGCGCGACGCCGCTCGTCCAGCCGCTGTCGCCCCGCTGCGATCTCATCGCTTGACATCTGATGGATCAGCCCGTCGAGCGCCGTGCCCGTGCCGCCGTTTTCGATTGCGAGGCGCAACCAGACATAGGCTTCGACCAGGTCCTTGGGCGCCGCCTTGCCCTCGGCATAGGCCAGACCGAGGTTATATTGGGCAAGAACGTTGCCTTTTTCGGCCTTCGAACGGAGCAACGAAAGATCAGCGTCAATCGCGAAGATCAGGCCGGGAAAAACGAGGAGGAAGAACCACCAGGCCCCAATCGGGGAAAAGCCAGGCAAGCGTGTCTTCATGGAAGGAGGGCGACTCCAATATTGGAAGCCATGATACGATTCCGCGCCACCGGGGCAATGCGCGATGCCATCCGGCGCGGGCAATGGGAGTCTTTTCCCTTTTTTTAACCGAAATCGGATCGAACCAGCCGGCCACCGACCAGCGGCGCCCCGCCTGTCCACCGTTTTGGATGAAAGCAGGGGATCCGTCTGCCATTCACGGCTTCGATCTTCCGAGAAACGCGGCCAGGGCGTCTTGTGGACAAGCCGCTCCACCTCGGCTGTCGCTCCATTAGGCAAATCTCAGCCGGTGCCGCCGCGTCAGGGGATCCTCAGTTCCACATCCAGCGGCAATACGTCGGCACTCCGGAGCGTGTCGCGATTGGCGTTGTAAATATCCTGCCAGCGCGAAGTCGTGCCGTAATACTGGTTGCTGATCTGCCTGAGCGTGTCGCCTGCGACGACCCGATGGGTTCGCGGTGCGGGTGCCGGCGGATGAAGGGAGATTGCCGGCGGAGGGACGACCGATACCGCCATCATCGCGGGTTGTCCGGACGGGGTCCCCGATCCCGCGGGCAGGTTAACGCCGGTCTGGGGCACCTCCGTCTTCAGGCGCGCATATTCCGTGGCGAGTTTCGCATAAGCGTCCTGGGCCTGGTGCAACGCATCACGCAACGCCGCGGAATCGGCGGCAGCCTTGTCTGCCGCGGCGCGCACCGTACTGAGTTCCTGCCGCGCGCTGGCGAGCGCAGCTTCCGCATCATGGTTCTCGGCGGCGGGTGCACCGGCCTGCTTGATCTGGACCTTCAGCCGCTCGTTTTCCTGCCGGGCCAGCGTAAAACTGCGGACCGTCATCTCTACTTCGCTCTCAGCCCGCCTGAGTTTCTCCTTCAAGTGCGCAACCTCGTCCGCAGAATCGACGCCGGTCGATGCCGCGGCCGGCGCGCCTTCAGCCAGGCGGGCGGTGAGTGCAGCGTGCTGAGCCTCGAGGCTGGCGTTTTCGTGTTTCAACTGTTCGATGGCGTTTTGCGCCTCTGCAAGCTGGCGCACCGCGTCAGCAGTCTCCTTGTGCTGGCTCTCAAGGCGTTGACTGGCCTCGTGCAGCAACTGGTTCTGGCTGTCCAGCTCCGCCATCTCTTTTTTGGCCTGCTGCAACTGAAGTTGAAGTTCAGCGAGTTGACGGGCGTTTTCCCCGACACGGCCGGCCGCGGCTGTCTGCGCGGCCGCAAGATTCCTGTTTGCTGCTTCCAGTTGCTGGCGAAGATCGTCGCGCTCGCGGCGATTCTGTTCGGCGATCGCAGTCGTCTGCGCGACTGCCGCTTGGGCTGCATCGAGATCCTTGAGCATGCGGCGGGCGTTCTGCAGATCAGTCTTAAGCCCGGCGAGGTTCTGGTCGCGCTCGCCGCTCCGCGCCGCCTGCCGGGTCAGGAGCGCTTTCTCATCCGCCAGCTTCTTCAACTGGGTGGCAAGGTCGGCCTGGGCGCCCTGCGCCGTCACCAGCTCAGTGCGGGCCGCTGCGAGTTCGGTGGTCTGTGCGGCCAGCTTTTGCCCCTGGTCCGCCACCGTGGCTTTTGCCGCGCGATCCGCCTGCTCGGCCTGGCGGGTGCTGGTCTGCACCTGGTCTTCGAGCCGGCTGTTCGCCTGCGCGAGCGCGGTCTTGTCATCACTCAGTTTCTTAATCTGCGCCGTCAGTCCGGCGGCAGCGGTCTGCGCCGCGGCCAGCGACTTGGCCTGCTCGTCGCGCTCCCGCTGCAACGCCGCCACGCCGGCTTCCGCCTCCCGGGCGCGCTGCTCCGCCGTGGCGAGGGCCGCCTTGGCCTGGGCGGCCGCGTCGATCTGCCCGGCCGTGGCACGAGCTTGTTCCTCGAGCTTCTGGTTGGCGGCAACCAGCTCGGTGTTGCGCGTCCGGGCCGCGCTTAAATTGGATTCCGCCTGGACGAGTTTGGTCTTAAGCCCGGCCGCTTCCTGGCCGGCCTCGCCGCTCCGCGCTGCCTGCCGGGTCAGGAGCGCTTTCTCATCCGCCAGCTTCTTCAACTGGGTGGCAAGGTCGGCCTGGGCGCCCTGCGCCGTCACCAGCTCAGTGCGGGCCGCTGCGAGTTCGGTGGTCTGTGCGGCCAGCTTTTGCCCCTGGTCCGCCACCGTGGCTTTTGCCGCGCGATCCGCCTGCTCGGCCTGGCGAGTGCTGGTCTGCACCTGGTCTTCGAGCCGGCTGTTCGCCTGCGCGAGCGCGGTCTTGTCATCACTCAGTTTCTTAATCTGCGCCGTCAGTCCGGCGGCAGCGGTCTGCGCCGCGGCCAGCGACTTGGCCTGCTCGTCGCGCTCCCGCTGCAACGCCGCCACGCCGGCTTCCGCCTCCCGGGCGCGCTGCTCCGCCGTGGCGAGGGCCGCCTTGGCCTGGGCGGCCGCGTCGATCTGCCCGGCCGCGGCACGAGCTTGTTCCTCGAGCTTCTGGTTGGCGGCAACCAGCTCGGTGTTGCGCGTCCGGGCCGCGCTTAAATCGGCCTCGGCCTGCCGGGCGCGTTGTTCGGCGGCCGCGGTCGCCTTTTTGGCTCCATCCTCCTCCTTCCATGCCGCCGCCAACTCATCGCTGAGTTTCGCCTGGTCGAGGCGAAAGCCGGCAATTTCCCGTTCCAGCGCGGCGGGTTGATCACCGCTCGATGCAGCCAGCCCCTCAGCTCGCGGCACGGAGACAACACTGGGAGTGGTACGGCGGCGTTCGTCCAGTCGAAACCTTGCGGCAGCAAGCTGGTCGGGAGACATCTCCGCCATGAGCATGCCGAGAGGTATGCCATTCGATCCGTTCTCCGCCGCAAGGCTGAGCCAGACGTAGGCTTCGACCAGATCCTTCGGAACCGCCCGACCCTCGGCGTAAACCAGGCCAAGATAATATTGGGCGACGCTGTTGCCTTCCTCGGCTTTGGCGCGAAGAGGGCCGATATCGGGGTTGGCGCCGGCCAATCGGAGAGCCAGGGTCAGGACAAGGATAAAGACCGGCAGCGCACGAGGCGGGGCCGAACCATGACAAATTGTTTTCATGACGAGGGAAGTGACTTGCCCGTAATCATACTGCGGTTTTTCGCAAATGTGGCAACACCGACTACGCCGGTCAGCGACCTGCTCAATGTCGACTTATCCACTGAAGTCGTTTGCCCCAGCCTTTCGGGCACGACGCTTGGGACGATGATCACGCAGCACATCCGCATCGGAGCCGGCCGGGGCGCTTTTTTGGGCGAAACGCCGCTCCGCCGGCCGGCGGCGACGCCCGCAAAGAATCCGGCGGTGGAGTCCTCAGCCAATCCCTGGCCCGCCGGAACCGTAGACCGGGGCCGAACCGACCGTAGTCGTTGCCGGCAGCCCGGTTGGGGCTAGAAGCAAAGGCAAGGATCTTGCCTCGGACCTTTTCTTGCATAGGAATCTCGAAGGACGCGGAGCATGCTGAACCACCGATGGATGAAACCTTGTTCCGGGCGTCATGTCTCCCCTTAGCCCAGCAGCAGTCATGAATCATAACTTGATGGGCGTTTCCTACAATGCGTAAATTGACGCAATTGTTATCTTTCACGCGAAAGCAAAAACGCCGGGGACACGGCGTAATGGTGTTCAGCGCCAGCCGGGAGTCGCATTGCCGAGGTCGATGATTTAGTCGACGAGCCTTTGGCGGCTTGCCCGCGAAGCAAAAACGTCTTGGGATATGGCCCCCGGCCACAGATCTTGAACGATCCGAAATCCTTGTACCAATCGCCATCCTGCACTTCAGGTTTGGACTATTCAAAGCCGAAGCTGGTTGAGGTCCGCGATGCTTATCGACCGATCGCGCATACGTTCGATCAGATGCCGGCGTACCGCGACGGGTAGGTTGCCCCACGTCTCTATCTTGGGCATCAGCCGCCGAATACCATGCGCCCGAGTTCATCCCCCAGCCGTTTCGCTTCTTCCGGATCGGTGGCGCCCCGAAAGCGTTCGGCTAAATCGAAGAACTGCCGCTGTTTCCGCTTCTGCGCCTCCATTCCGCCCTCAATGAGTTCTACGAGCATCCGGTTTGCGCTGAGCCGGCGGGTCTTCGCCATGGAGCGAACCTGGCGGCGACGCCAGCGGGAAGGCTGATACTCTGGCGGACTGTCTTGTTTGCCATCCTCATGGCACCATTATGCACGAAAGCGGTGCGGCAACCCTACCCGCCCCTTTTTTCGACCGGCGGTCGTTGAGTCGCCAAGCAGGAGGCCCGGCCTGACCGCAACCCCGAGCAACCGGTCCGGCCCGGATCAAACCCCGATTCTCAGGGCCGCTTAGCTCTGTCCGTGTCCCGCCGTAGATGGCTATGATGACGGCTGTAAGTGAAGTAGATCGTCAGTCCGATGGCCAGCCAGATCACCAGCCGGTACCACGTATCCACGTCGAGCGAAGCCATCATGGCCAGGCAGACCAGTATCCCGAGTACAGGGACCAGCGGCACGAGCGGTGTCCGGTACGGGCGCGGCGCCCGGGGTTGGTCTTCCGCATCACCATCACCCCGATACACACGATCACGAACGCCAGCAGCGTTCCGATGCTGGTCATGTGGCCGAGCCTGCGAGATCGGCAGGAACCCGGAAAACAGCGAGACAAATACCATGAAGATCATGTTGCAGCGGTAGGGCGTCTGCCACTTCGGATGGATGTCCGAGAAGACGTGCGGCAGCAGCCATCGCGCGACATCGAGAAAAACACGCGCGATTGGCCGAGCAGCATGACCAGGATTACCGACGTATATCCCGCGATGATCCCGATCACGATGCCGGTTTGCAGCCAGGCGTGCGGGAAGAGCGAAATCACCGTCGCCACCGGCGCGGCATCGCCATGGAACTTTGTGTAGGGCACCATGCCGGTGAGCACGTGCGCGAACAGCACATAGAGGATGGTGCATATTGCCAGCGATCCGATGATCCCGATGGGCATGTCGCGCTGCGGCCGGCGGGCCTCCTGCGCGGCCGTCGATACCGCGTCGAAGCCGATATACGCGAAGAAGATCACGCGGCGGCCCGCATGATGCCGCTCCAGCCAAACTCGCCGAACGTCCGGTGTTGGGCGGAATGAACGGAGTATAGTTCGCGCGGTTGATGTACGAGAAGCCCACCGAGATCACGATGATCACGATGGTCACCTTGATCGCCACGATCACCCCGTTCACCTTCGCCGATTCCGAAATCCCGATCATCAGCAGGACGGAGACCGCGAAGATGATGAAGACGCCGGAAGATTGATCAATCCCGGCGGGCTGGTCCCACGGGCAGCGGTCAGCGATGCCGGCAACTCGACCCCGTACATGCGCATCAGCTTGACCACGTAACTCGACCAGCTCACCGATACCGTGGCCGCGCCCACCGCGTACTCGAGCACCAGGTCCCAGCCGATGATCCACGCCAGCAGCTCGCCCATGCGTGGCATAGGCGTAGGTGTAGGCGCTGCCGGCGATCGGGATCATGGTGGCGAACTCGCTGTAGCACATGCCGGCGAACGCGCAGCCGATGGCCGCCACCACGAAGGAGAGCACCACGGCCGGGCCGGCATTTTCCGCCGCGGCGATGCCGGTGAGCGAGAACAGCCCCGCGCCGATGATCGCGCCGATCCCAGCGCGACCAGGTTGACCGGTCCCAGGGTGCGTTTCAGGTGATGCTTCCCACCTTCGGACTCGGCCACGATGCGCGCCAGCGATTTCGTCGCGAACAAACTCATACAGTGCTGAATATAGCATCGTCGGAAAGCGCGCCGCACAGCGGACAACCCACGGTAAAGTGGGAAGGAGGAGTAAATTCCGCGTGCCGAAGACCCTGCCGATTTCTCTGCTGTGCGCTTGCGCGCTTATGGCGCAGACGCCGCCTTCTCAACAGACGCAGCCCAATTCGAGACCTGCCTC
>CAVRNM010000210.1:0-3256 GCA_963722225.1 uncultured Verrucomicrobiae bacterium | reverse complement strand
CGGACGAAGTCAATCCGCTCCATCCACTCCGGCCGCTCCGGCCGCTCCCGCCGCCGCCGAGACGACCGTCGCCGCCGCTCCCGCCGCCGCCCCGACAGCCGCCGCCCCGGTCGATACGCCCGCGACGGTCGCGAAACCTGCCGAGGCAGCCCAGGGGACGGATTCCGCCGCCGGCGCCGGCGCCACCCGCAACAAGGACACTCTGTCGGTCGATTTTCCGGATGAAGACATCCGCACGGTTTTACGGAATGTCGCCGATCTCTTTGAATTGAATCTCGTGATTCCGGATGCCCTGCAGGGCAAGGCTTCCATCAAGCTCCACGACGTGACGTGGCGACAGATCTTTGAGGTCGTCCTCACTCCGGTCGGCTACACCTACATCGACGAGGCCGGGATCATCAAGGTGGTCAGCCTGGACAGCCTGGCCCAGGAACCGGTGGCCACCGAGATATTCATTCTGAATTATGCCCGGGCGAGCGACGTGCAGCCAGCCATCATAACCATGATCGACGGCGCCAAGGGCGGGAAGCTCACGGTTGATGCGCGCAGCAATTCACTGATTGTCACGGAACGCCCCTCCAAGTTGAACAAGATCCGCCCGATCATCAAGCAACTCGACCGGGCGACGGATCAGGTGATGATCGAGACGAAATTCATCGAGGTGACGGAAAATGACACCAAGAACCTCGGGGTGAACTGGGCCTCCATGCAGAATTACACGATGACGCTGGGCAATCTGCAGCAGCAGATCACGGCGAGCAGCGTTCCCAATGCGTTCTACAACTTGTTGAATAACCCCGGGAGCAATCTCAATGGCGGGGTGCATGGTCTGAGCTCGAGCACCACTGGGGTGGCCTCCCCTGCTTCCGTCACAGCCTCGCCGAGTGGCGGGCCAATTTCCGCGGTTTTTTCGGCGGAGGACTTCAGTCTTATCCTGTCTGCTCTTGAGTCGCTCAGCACGGTCAAGATTGTATCCAACCCCACCATTGTCACCCTGAACAACACGGAGGCCTCGATCGATGTGGGCGAGGAGGACCCGATCCCCAACTACACCTATAATCAGGAGCGCGGTTCGTTCGAGGTGAGCGGTTTCACGTACAAGCCCATCGGCATCATCCTCAAGGTGACGCCCCAGGTGAATTCGAGTGGTTTCATCAAGCTCACGCTATCTCCCGAGGTGAGTCAGAAGGCTGGCACATCCTCTTTTGGTGGCGCGGGCGGCGCGGAAATCCCGATTATTTCCGAACGCAAAGCGACGACTCAGGTTACCCTCAGGGATGGTTACACCATGGGCATTGGCGGCCTCCGCTCCTCCACTACCACCAAGGGCGTTTCCCGGGTTCCCGTCCTGGGTTCTATTCCGGTGCTCGGGCAACTTTTCCGGAGCGATAGCAAGGAGTTGCAGACGACGAATCTCATCATTTTCATCACGGCCCGGACGGTCAATGCCGAGGGCGCGTCGCTGAATGAGGTCTTCGATCCGCGCCAGGTGCGGGAGATGGGGGTGCGGCGCGCGGACTTGCCGGGCTATCGGGACGGCTCTGATCCTTTCCTGCCCCCGGAAGGAGCGACGGAGAAGAAATAGGAGATTCCGGTCGCCATCGCGCAGCCGGTTTTGGCTGATCCGCTTTCGAGCGTGCCTCCCCAAGGGCACGCTCGTTTTTTTGTGCTGTTCCCTCGGCGGGCGGGTTACCCGGCCGAACGCGCGACTATTCGTTAGCCATTTTGGGGAAAACCGCTAGCGTGGGATTGCGATGATTGTGCGCAGCGCCCCGACCGCAGATTCACCCCGCCAGGGTTTTGCCGACCTCTTCCTTCGTCTTCAGCCGCAGATGGGCGAGTTGGATCACTTTCTGCGATCCCAACTCGGCAGTTTCGAGCCGGAGATCCGCAGTGCCGTGGAGTATTGCCTCGACGTCTCCGGCAAGCGCATCCGGCCGGCGCTGGTTTTCTTCAGCGGCTGGCGCGAGGCGGGGCCGACCGCGCCCGCGCTGGTCCGCGCGGCGGCCGTGGTGGAAATGGTCCATCTCGCCACGCTGGTTCATGACGATATCATGGACGGGGCGGATTTGCGTCGCAACCAGCCCACGGTGGCGCGGCGTTATGGCGCTGATGTCGCCGTTCTGCTGGGCGACGCCTTGCTGGCCCACGCGGTCCATGTCGCGGCGCAGTTTCCATCCGCGGAGGTCTGCCGGGTCGTCTCCGATGCGACGCGCAAGGTGTGCGCGGGCGAAATCGCCCAGACTCTGCGCCGGGGGGATCCGGCAATCACCCTCTCCGACTATCGCCGGATCATCGGCCTGAAAACAGCCGAACTGTTCCGGTTGTCCTGCCAACTCGGAAGCCGGCTGGCGGGATTCGACGACGGCTTTGTGGAGGCGGCATCGGCCTTCGGCCAGCGGCTTGGAACCGCCTACCAGATGTACGACGATCTGGCTGATTTCTTCGGCGAGGAAAAACGAATCGGCAAGACTTTGGGGACCGATTTGTCCGGCGGCAAAGTCACGCTGCCGACGCTCGTCCTGCTGAACAAGCTGCCGGCGAAAGAACGAGACGAACTCTTGGAGGAAATTCGCGAACGGCGCTCCCCGCCTTTGGAACGCCGGCGGGCCCTCATGAGTACCCACGGGGTGTTTGCGGAGGTGGCGGAAAGTGTGCGGGTTGAGTTGGAGGCCGGAGTCGCCCTGCTGGCCCCTTGGGCGCACCTCGATCCCACCCCCTTGCTCGTCCAATTGCTGGGTCTCCTGCAGGACCAGGTAAACAGCCTTTCCGGCGGGCCGGCTGCTTAGATTCCGTTTGCGTCAGGGAAGCCTCTCGATTTCCTTACGGCTGGATGGCCTTCACCAAAGCAATCAGCAAAACGCTGGTGATGACTCCTGAGCGTCAGCAGGAGGCAGATACTGATTGGGAGGTGGTCAGGCGGGTCCAGGCCGGCGATGTCGCCGCGTTTGACAAGTTGATGCTGAAGTACCGCGAACGGATCTACTCCGTCATTTACAACCTGTGCGCGAACCGCGAGGACGCAGCGGACCTCACGCAGTCAACCTTCATCAAGACGTTCCAATCGATCAACCGCTTCCAGGGGCAGGCGTCGTTTTTTACCTGGCTCTACCGGATCGGGGTTAACGCCACGCTGACGCACCTGCGAAAGAATAGGTTGCGCACGTTCTTCAGCTTTGAACGGTTTACCGAGGAGGAGAAATCCTCCGAGATTATCGACGCCCTGACCGACAAGACCGGTGCTGACCGCGAGACG
>CAVRNM010000209.1:0-8042 GCA_963722225.1 uncultured Verrucomicrobiae bacterium | reverse complement strand
ATTCTCTTTCCCGCTGCTGCTGACGAAAAAGATCCAGGCCACCGCCGCCCTCGTCTACTTTGCCGTCTTCGCGGTCGGAGTCGTGGCGGGGCTGGCCATAGGTTCCCGTGGCGGCAGGAACAAGCCAGGGTCCGACGGAAGGAAGAAAACCTAGAACGCTACCGAGTTGCCAGGAAGTCAGCAGTGGCGACTCGTGCGGTTGAGTCTCCGCAGCCTTGGCGAAAGAGGCACGCCCGAGGCGTGACCGATGCCCGAATTGACCGCGGCGGTTCGGCATCTCAATTGTTCGGAGTCTTTTTCCAAATCTTTACTTCTTCATAAGCGCCACAATCCATCCAACAAGGGTCGCAACAAATACAGGATAGGCAAAGTACGACAACGGGTGCGAAGTTGGCAGAACCTGAATCCCAGCGAAGATTTGACCGGACGTTGCCGCGAACAGTGCAGCGCCTCACCTTCGTTATTAACCGCGCGGCTTGCTCCCGATTGCTCCCCACCTGCCCTCACGGGCACGCAGTTACCAGGGCATCATCCGCTGAACGACTTAATTGGCGGATTTGAATGTCACCTCATGGGTTGGGGGTTTCGGGATCGCACTTAGGCTCTCCTCTGCCTCCGGATAATCGCTGATGAATTTGGAAAGCCAGCATGCCGACTACGGCGAAGACCAAGATCGATCCTGATAATGCATGTCCGTAACCCCGCGTCGTCGTTGCGAGTGTGCCATCGGGCTCATACCAATTGGACGTCGACTGGCGGCCGAACAACAGCGGAATCGCATAGATAAGGACGGCCCAATCTTGAATCCATTTCCCTTTCTTGACGGCTTCGCCATGCTCCAGACAAATCCGGGCCGCCTTGATGCACCGATATACAAAATAGACGGCGACGCCGCCGCTTACGAGAAATGCCCACTCAACAGGGTAGAAACCCTCATGGGTAACGCCGATCTTACGCGCGTACTCAATAGAATTGAACCAGTTCAGTCCGGCCAATAATGCACAGTACAGGGCGCTTCTAAGGTGCCGTTTAGCGGTCGGCTTCATGTTTTATGCCGAATGCGGACCGAGGTCTTCCGATTTCTCGTTTTCTCGATTTCCCGCTTTTCCTGGGCGCTACACCGAGATCTTGATGCCCTTGCGCAGGTAGGTCGGAACGTCGAGATCCTGGCCCTCGAAAAGATTCCGGTCCGTCTTGTCGAAATGGCCCCGGCTCTCCACCTCGGAAAACGAGAATTCGTTCTGCTCGGTCCGGGCGGCGGGGACCGGATCGGGCCCGGCCGTCAATCCCACCGCGTCGCCCGAAGGTTTTTCGGCCGCGACCCGGGCCGGCGCGGGGGCGCCGGACCGGCCGGCGGCCCGCGACCGCCACGGCGTCTGGCTGCGGCTGCCCACATCCGTCGTGCCAATCACACAAACCTCCAGCCGCTGCTGCATGCCCTCGTCGATCACCGCGCCCATGATGACATGCGAATCCCGGCCATATAGTTCGGTGATCGCGCTCATCAGCTCGTTCACCATCGGCAGCGTGAGATCGGTGCCGCCGATGATATTCACGAGCAGGCGGTCCGCCTTCCGGGAGAACTCCGTCGGATGCAGCAGGGGACACTGCTTGATGCTTTCAATGGCCTGGGCCACCGCCTGCGGGCCCTCGCCGCTGCCGAGGCTGAACAGCGTCTTGCCGCCCCGCGACTGAAACACCTGCTGCAGGGTGGCGAAATCAAGGTTGATCAGACCGGTGCGGAACAGCATCGACCAGATCGACTTCACCCCGCGGCCAATCCAGGCGTCCGCCTGGGCAAACGCCGCCAGGACCCCGGTGCTGTCGCCGCACTCCTGCAGCAGCACGTCATTGGAAAGCGGAATCACCGCATCACAGGCGCGGCGCAGGGCCATCAAGCTCTCTTCCGCCTGCTTCAGCCGGCGGCCGCCTTCGAAACTGAAGGGCATCGTGACAAAGGCGATGACCAGCGCTCCCTGCTCGGTCGCCACCTCGGCGACAACGGGAGCGGCGCCACCGCCGGTGCCGCCGCCCAGCCCGGCCAGCAAAAACACGAGATCGCAGCCTTGCACCACGGCGGCGATCTTTTCCCGGTCGGCCTCGGCCGCCTGACGGCCCAGCTCCGGTTCGCCGCCCGTGCCGAGCCCCCGGGTCACCTGGCCGCCGATCAACACCTTGTCCTGCACCGGCGAGGAGGACAACGCCTGCAGATCGGTGTTGATGACGGCGAGCTGCAACCGCTCCAGGTTGTCCATCTTCAGCCGGTCGATGGCGTTCGAGCCCGCCCCGCCCACGCCCACCATCTTGATCGCGATCGACCGGTCGGTGAGGATTTCGTGGGTCAGCGGAAGCTCGTTGTGGTTCGGATCGAATTGCATGGTTCAGGAGGAGGCCAGGATGCGCTTGAGGCTTCCGAGAAGACCATTGGTCCGCCGGGCGGCGGGCGGGCGCTCCGCCTGCGAATTGAGGCCGAAATAAAGCAGCCCGAGCGGAGTGCTGAAGCCGGGATCCCGCAGTTCGTCGGCCACCCACGACGCCGGCTCGCCGAGCCGTCCGGGGACCCCGAAGACCTTGCCCGCGGCCTCGTCCATCCCGGGCAGCTTGGCCGCCCCCCCGGTCAGCACCACGCCCACCGGCGTCTGTTCCGGCACATAGGCGGCGCCGAGTTTGGCCCGCACCACCTCGAACAGCTCGCGCGCGCGACCAGCGGTGATCTGCTCAATCGACTGGCGCGGGAACTGCCGGTCGCCGACCGAATAGTCGCCGTTGAGCCAGACCTTGTCGTGCTTGTCCCGCGTCCGCAGCATGGCCGAGCCGTAGCGCAGCTTGAGTTTCTCGGCCTGCGGGCGCGTGAGCCGCAGCCCGAGACCGAGGTCGTTCGTGAAATGGTCTCCGCCCACGGGCACCACGCCGGTCTGATACGCCACCCCGTCGTGGTAGAGCACGTAGTCCGTCGTCCCGCAGCCGACGTCGAGGACCAGCACGCCATGCTGGCGCTCCTCGGCCGTGGTCACCATGGTGCCGGCGGCGAGACTCGACAGAATCAGCTCGTCTACGCGCAGATTGAACCCGGTGATGACGTGGATGTGATCGCCGATCTTGGCCTCGCTGCCATGCACCGTCCAGTAGCCCACCTCCAGCCGCTGACCCACGAGGTGTTCGGGATCGGGCACCAGGCGGCCGTCCAGCCGGAACGGCCGCCGGATGTGATGCACCACGGCGCGACCAACCGGAAGCTCCTTGGCCATGGCGAGCCGGCAGGCCGTGTCGATGTCGAGTGCGCCCACACAGTTGTCCGCGGCATTTACGTTCACCGAGGCTTCGTTGTAGAAGCCCTCGAGGTGGGCTCCGGTCTGCGCCAAATAGACCGCGTCCACCGGGGCGCCCGCCCCCTCTTCCGCCGCCTGCAGCGCGGAATGCGTGCACGCGCTCGCCTCCTTGTAGTCCACCACGGCGCCCTTGATCACCCCGCGCGACCGGCACGATCCGAACCCAACAATATTGAGGGTGCGCCCGCGCGTGAGCTCCCCCACGAGGACCGTTACCTTGGAGGTGCCGATTTCAACGGCGCCAATGAGTCTGGTCTTAGAAATCACGTCTCTGTTTTGGTTGGGAAGTTGTCCCGGAGGGAGAAACCCGCGCCGGCTTCAGCGGGGCGAGGTCCTGCAATTCCACCGGCACCTGCCCGCCGAGGGCGAGGTCGATCCGCTGGAGCGGCGGCGCGCCCCGGGAGCGGAGAAAATCGACAATGTAGTCCAGCCGCGCCAGCTGGCGGGGAAATTCGTCCCGCACATCAAACAGGATCTCCGGAATCAGGGTGGAGCGCACCGTGATTTCCTGGTCGGAGGCGAATCGGGCCAGCGAGACGACGCGCCAGCCCGCAAACAGCTCCGGAACCATGGTCTGGGCGGCCCGCAACAAATCGGCCGTCCGTTCCATCCCCGCAACCGGTTCAAATCCGTGGGTGGACGAGCGCCGCAGCTGCACGCCGGCCAGCCAGGGCAGCCGCTCCAACATCGCGGGTTCGTAGCCGACGCCCTCGTAAACCACGCCGTCGCGCGCCACCAGCCGCAGGCGCGGCGGGTCGCCGTTCACCTGCACCATCAGGCGGGCCACCGGTGTGCGCTCCTGCACCGCGACCGCCAGCAAATTGTCGGCAAACCGCCGGCGGAGCACAACGGTCTGCGCCTGCCCCGAGGCGAGGAGCCGCCGTTCCAGCACCGCCAGGTCGAGGTTCATCAGGCTGGCCCGTTTCGGCAGCGCCAGCGTCTGGTCCAGCCAGGGCCGGTCCAGCACGCCGTCGGTGGAAAAAACCACCTGCCTGAGCGGGATGCTCTGGCCGGGATCCTTGAGGCCCGCGGGATTGCTCTCCCAGGTCAGAAAGACTTCGATCGCCGTCGCCGCCCCGCCCAGCACAAGCGCGCACACCGCGGCAAATTTCAATCCGGCGACTGTCCGCCGCCGGTGCCCCTCCTTCGACATCGCGCGCGGGCTGACCCCCTGGCGGATATCCTTCCAGGAGCGCGAAGGCGCAGGAATGGTGGCGGGCAGACTCATCGAAAAACGCAGGCGCAGACAACCAGCGGCAACAGGTGGCCAGACTCAGCGGCGGAAGCCAACGGTTCCCGGAGTCCAACGCGAAAACCCAGCCCCGCGCCGCCGGCAGACTTCCGCCCGGCGCACCTTTCTTTGTTGGCGCAGCCGGCGCCGATTTCGAGCAAATTCACAGGACGTCCTTCCATTCGCGACCGTAGAGCAGCACCTCGGGCTCCAGGGTGATGCCCCGGGCCTGGCGCACGCGCTCCCGCACCCGGCGGATCAGCGCGATGATCTCCACGGCCGTGGCCTGGCCGCGATTGATGATGAAATTCGCATGCACCGACGAGACCTCGGCATCCCCCACCCGCTCGCCCTTGAGGCCGAGTTCCTCGATGAGCTTCCCGGCCGCGACCGCCGGCGGGTTCCGGAAAATGCAGCCGGCGCTTGGCTCGCGCGGCTGAGATTCCTGGCGCCGGCGGCGGTAAACATCGATCTGGCGGCTGATCGTTTCGCTCTCCTGCGCCGCGGCCGGCCGGAGCAGCGCTCCCAGGGCAATGGCCTCGCGCAGATCGTCGCACTGGCGGTAACCCGGGTGCATCTTCTCTCTCGGCAGCGTGCGCACCTCACCGTCGAGCGTAATCACCTGCACCTCCTCGACCAGGTCGAACACCCAGCCGCCCATGGCCCCGGCGTTCATCCGGAGCGCGCCGCCGACGGAACCCGGGATGCCCTCGAGAAATTCAAACCCGGCCAGGCCCGACTGGAGGGCAAAGCCGCACAGGGCCTTCAGCCGCAAACCCGCTCCGGCCCAAACGCGGCCGCCGGGCCGGAGCTCGCAAGCCTGCCAGCCGGGATGCGCCAAGGAAACCACCACGCCGTCGACGCCTTCGTCGGGCACGATCAGGTTCGAGCCGCGACCCAGCGCATAGACCGGCAGCCCGCGGCCGCGCGCTTCCCTTAACAACAATTGCAGATCATCGATTCCCGCCGGCTCGCAGTAGCTGCGCGCCCGTCCGCCGGCGCGCATCGTCGTTTTCGGCGCCAGCGGCTCCTCCCGGGTCAGACGGGTCTCCGGCGAAAGCCGCGGCCAAAGCGCAGCGACGTATCCATCCCAATCCAACGGTCGCCGGAAACCACTTTCTGCCTGCGCCGCAAATTCGTGCGCCCACTGGTCGATGTCTCCGGCCCCGACAAAAGCCAGCCAGTCGCCGGGCTCCAGCGCCGCCCGCACGCTTTCGAGCACCTCAGGGTTGCGACCCGGCAGATGCGTCATGGACAACGATCCCCCGGCCTGCGCGATCGCCGCGCAGAGATCGGCGGTGGTGCCGCCCGGGACGAGCGCCTCGCCCGCCGGATAGACGTCGAGCAGAAAGAGCCGGTCCGCCAGCCCCAGCGCGGCAGCAAAATCAGCCTTGAACCGGGCCGTCCGGCTGAAGCGGTGCGGCTGGAAAACGACCACGAGGCGGCCGGTCTTGCGCTGGCGCAGGCTCGCGAGCAGCGCCCGAATCTCGGTCGGATGATGCGCGTAATCCTCGAGGATGGTCAGGCGTTCCGAGGCCCGGAGCACCTGCTGCCGGCGGCAGGTGCCCGCATAGCCCGCCAGCAGATCCCGCGACAGCGGCGCGCCCATGAGATGCGCCGCCGCCAGCGCCGCCGCCGCATTGTGCCCGTTAAACCCGCCCCGCGCCCGCACCAGGACGTCGAGCACAGGAAATTCGCCCTCCAGATGAAGCGAGAGATGGTCCCCCGATTCGCCCACGATCGTCGCGCGATAGCTTCCGTCCGCCCCAAACGTATACGCCGGGACGCACGCCCCGGCCATCACCCGGGCCGACAGCGCGCAACGCGGATCGAACACGACCGCCCGCCGCGTCCGCGCGACCAGGTGGCGGAAGGTCTCCTCCAGCTGTTCAATCCGCGCGTAATGATCTGGATGATCCCAGTCGAGGCTGACGATGACCGTGATCTCGGGCGCAAAGCGTTCGATGGTCCCGTCGCTTTCGTCAATCTCCGCCACGACCCAGTCCTCCGGGCCGAGCCGTCCGGGCGGCAGCGATTCGTCGGCCAGCAGCCCCCCCAGCAACCAGCCGCAGGGAAAGCCGGCGCGATGCAGCGCGGTGATGAGCATGGCCGTCGTCGTCGTCTTGCCATGGGCGCCCACGATCGCCACCAGCTTCCGGTCCCGCAGCAACTCCGCCAGCATTTCGCCGCGACGGACCTGCGGCACGCCGCGGGCCAGCGCGCGCACCCGCGCCGGATGGTCCGCCTGAACGGCCGAGGAATTCACGAGCAATTCACACGGCTCCGGCCCTCCCCCCGGCGGCAGGATCGCGATGCCAGCCTGTTCCAGCCAGGGACGCACCCGCGGGGCCAGAGCATCGTCCTCCCCGCTCACGGCGAGCCCAGCCTGCCGGAGGCAGAGGGCCAGCGGCGCCATGCCGGTCCCTCCGACCCCGACGAGATGGACGGAGCGGATATCGCGGTCGAAGAGTCGGGGCGGCGGCCGGGCGCTCATGCGGCTTGCGACGGGGGTTTCGCAGTCGAGGCCGCCCGTCCCGGCGCTAGCCGGCCGGAGGGGAGCGCGAGTTCCTCGAGGTCGCCGAGAATCAGATCCAGCGAATTGGCGCGGTCCATCCGCTGCAGATTCGCCCGGAACTTGCGCAACAGCCAGTCGTTGAAGATGACATCAAACACCTCGTGGTCGAGCTCGCCCAGGAACCGCTGGTCGACCACCAGGCCGCCGCCCTGTTGCTCGAAGAAACGCGCATTCGCCCACTGGTGATTGTTCGCCGCCTCGGGGAACGGCACGAGAATCGCAGGGGTGACGCAGCGGATGAGTTCGGCAATCGTGCCGGCTCCGGCCCGGGACACCACCAGGTCGGCCGCCGACAGCAGGGTCGCGACGTCGTCACAGAACGGCACAAAGATGGCCTTGACCGTTTGGCCGGAGCTCGCCCGCCGCTCCTGCACCTCCCCGCCGCCCTTGCCCAGGCCCGTCACACAGCAGACTTGGATGCCCTCTTCCGCCAGGCGCGCCTGCCGTTCCCGCACCCAGTTGTTCAGCGGCGCGGCGCCCTGGCTCCCGCCGAAGATCACGAGCACCTTTTGCGCCGGGTCCAGCCCGAGCCGGCTCCTCGCGGCCTCGTGCGGCAGCCGCATGATCTCGCGGCGGACGGGAAGTCCGACATGGCGCACCCCGGCGAGCCTCACCCCCGGCAGATGCACGCCCGGCGGCAGATACAGGCGCCGGGCGAGTCCACCGAGCAGACGGATGGCGCGGCCCGGGACGCGGTTCGCTTCGTGCAGCGCCACGGGCCGGCGGAACAGGGCCGCGACCACGATGATGCCGGAGGTGGTGAAGCCGCCAAACCCGATGATCACGTCGGGAGGCCAGACCCGGATCAACCGCGCACTGAACCAGAAGGCCTGCAATTGCTGCCAGACGAAACGGCAGAATCCCACCGGGTTGAGCGCAATACGTACAGTAAGTCGAAGAAAAAAAA
>CAVRNM010000208.1:0-18488 GCA_963722225.1 uncultured Verrucomicrobiae bacterium | reverse complement strand
TACATGAGCGCGACGATCGCAAACGTCAGCGGCATGCGGATCAGGGTCAGCACGTTGGGCAGATTCAATCGGTGCGGCACGTCGCAAGGTATGCACCGTTGATGCCAGTTCAGGCAAGGACGTAGATTGGCCTCCTCGTCACCCCGGCACTCCTCCGATCCGGGTCCCCCGACGCGGGCGCCCGTGCCGCGGTTTCCCGCCTATTTCACCGGCTGATCCGCCTCGCTGAGCTGGCGCAGCCTGGCGAAGTGATCCCGCAGGATTTTCAGCGTGCTCCGGTCGCAGTCGAACACCGTGTTCAGCCCCGGATCCTCCTGCGGCATTTCGCCGGCGCCCACCCCGTCGGGCGAAACTGCTCCGGTGTGCGGGGGCCGGCCTTCACCTCCCCAGAGCCAGAAGTTCGACCCGGCGGCCGCGCCCCCGTGGGCGGCCAAGGCCTCGAGCAGGCCGAAAAGCTCCGCGTAGAGCCGGTCGCGGCTCGTGGTCGGGCACTCCACCACCAGGCCGGCGTCGCGATCGAGCCCGAATTCCTCGAGCACGACCGGCTTGCCGACCGCGTCGGCGACGGCAAAATGCCGCGCCGCGTAATCGCGGGACTTGGCGAGGGTGGGCCCGATGGTGGCCGCGAAATCGTCGCGTTGAAACCACTTCCAGTTATTCGGCCAGAGGTGGAAGACCGCATAGTCGATGGTCTGCACGCTATGCACCCGCCGGAAATTGTCGTCGGTACCGAGGCATCCCATGTTGCCCTCGCTGCCGGTCGTGACGAGATGGTGCGCATCGAGCGAATGGAGGTACGCCGAGGTTTCCCCGATCCACGCCAGGAACGTCGCGAACACCGCGTCGTTCTCCCCTACGCGTTCGCCCGGGCGCGGCTCATTGGCCAGTTCCCAGGCCATGATCGCCGGCTCGTCGCGGTACTTCCGCCCGGTGAGCCGGTTCGTGCGGTCGAGCAGCATCGCCACATAACGCCGGTAAAGCGCCTGGGCCGCCGCATTGCTGTAGAACGTGCTCAGCACGCGGTTGTATTCCGGCCACGGCGTGGTGTTGACCCCCGGAGTGGGGCCCGCTCCGGTCCAGGCGAGATACTGCGGCATTCCGCCCGACCAGTCCCAGTAATTGTTCAGGAAGATGACGAGCTTGATTTTCCGCCGGCCGGCCTCCTGCACGAGATAGTCGAGACCCTGGAGCAGGTCCTCATTGTAGACGCCCGGCGCAGTCTGGATGACCGGCTGAACCGCCTGGGGCGTCGGGCAGGCCTCAGCGGCGCCCAGCACCCGGAGATTGTTGATCCCCAGGTCCCGCAGCCGGTCGAGTTCGCGCGCGAGCCGGGCCCTCCCGGCCGGATTCGAGGGCCGGCCGAGATGGGCGCCATACCAAAGGTTGGCGCCACAGACGTACCAAGGCCGCCCGTCGAGCGCGAACTGCCGGCCCTCAACCCGGACAAATTCGTCGGCCGCCCGCGCTCCCAGCGCCACCGCGAGCCAATTGAAAACAACGGCGGCAAAGCGGGGGAGACGCATGAGCGGAGGAGTTCTGGGTACGACGAATCCGGGCCACGGCCCGCGACGTGCGGGCCTTTCTGCCTGATGGCACCCCGGGATCAACCTCAAATTCGCGTTGAGTCCCGCTTGCCCTTCATCGCGCCCTGCCTCTAACTACCGCCCGCGGCTTCCGCCAAATCATCTGCCATGAGATTGTGCATCTACCCGGGTACCTTCGATCCCATCACCAACGGACACCTCGACGTGCTGGAGCGCGCCGCGCGCCTCTTTGACCACGTCCTGGTCTCGGTCGCTCACAATTCCGACAAAGGACCGCTGTTTTCGCCGGATCAGCGCCTTGAGTTGATCCGGCCGAATATCACCCGTTTCGCCAACGTCTCGGTGACGACCTTTCGTGGTCTGCTCGTCGATTTTGCCATGGAGCAGCATGCCGTGGCCATCATCCGCGGCCTGCGGGCCATGTCGGACTTCGAATTCGAGTTCAACATGGCCCTCATGAACCGCCATTTGCAGCCCGCGGTCGAAACGATCTACGTGATGCCGAACGAAGATTACAGCTACACCAGCTCCCACCTGGTGAAACAAGTCAGCAAGTTCGGCGGCGATGTCGGCAAGTTCGTCCCCGCCAACGTGGCCGCAGCCCTGCGCGCCGCCTACGGATTTGCCTGAACCAGCGGCCTCCGGCGGCGGAAAGGCGCCGGCGCTGTTACTTTCCGGCAGGTTGCGCGTCATTGGATCTGCTGACGTGCCGCTCTCCAGCTTCGCGATCATCGGTCACGCCGGTCTTGCCTCGGCCACGGTCAGCATTGAATCTTTCGCTTTAATCTCATGGCCACGTCTTCTCGTTCCAGCGTTGGGAAAGCTCTCCTCATGATCGCCGCCGCCGCCGTCGCCGCCGGCGGGTGGTATTTCTGGCGCCGCGACACCGAAAAGACGCCGGAGTACACCACCGTCACCGCGGCGCGCGGTGATGTGGTCCAGGTGGTCACGGCCACCGGCGACATTGAACCGGTGCTCGACGTCAATGTGGGCTGCCAGATCTCCGGCATCATCTCCAAGCTCTACGTGGACTGGAATTCGCCGGTGAAGGAGGGCCAGCTGATCGCCCAGATCGACCCCGCCATCTACAAGGCCAATCTCGTCCAGGCCGAGGGCCAGCTCGCCAACGCGAAAGCCAACTACGAGCTCACCCGGGTGACCACCGAGCGCACCCGGGAGCTCTTCAAAAAGAACCTCGTCGCCCAGTCCGATATTGATACCGCCGAGGCCCAGCTCCTCCAGGCCGATGCGCAAGTGAAGATCCAGACCGCCTCGGTGGACCTGGCCAAGGTGAATCTCGAGCATTGCGACATCTTGTCCCCCATCGACGGCGTGGTCGTCTCCCGGCAGGTCGACGTCGGCAACACGGTCGCGGCCAGCCTGAGCGCCCCCACCCTCTTCATGATCGCAAACGACCTGACGAAAATGCAGATCATCGGCGCGGTGGCGGAGGCCGACATCGGCAACATCAAGGTTGGCCAGACAGTAAATTTCAGCGTTGATGCCTTTCCCAACCAACAGTTCCACGGCCGTGTCAGCCTGATCCGCAACGCCCCGCAGACGCAGCAAAACGTCGTCATCTATCAGACGATTATCGACGTCGAAAACCCCGAGCTCAAGCTGCGCCCCGGCATGACGGCCAACGTCTCCATCGTCATCGCGGAGCGCCTCAACGCCCTCCGCCTCGCCAACAGCGCCCTGCGCGTGCGCATTCCCGAGGAACTGCTGCCGAAGCCCGCGCCAGCCGCCAAGACGGCGGAAGCCGCCGCCGGCGCCGCGGCCCCGGCCGCGAAACCCCTGACCGATGAGCAGCGCCGCGCCGCGGTGCGCCAGATCATGCAGGAGGCGGGATTTACCTGGGGCAGCGGCCCCCCGTCACCGGATGTCCTGCAGAAGGCCCAGCAGCTCGCCAAGGAACGGGGGATCGAGATCGACTTCAGCCGGTTCGGCGGCGGCCGCGCCAACAGCGGCGGGACCGGCGGCAGTGTGACGACCCGAACGGTCTACAAACTCGTCGGCGCCGATCCGAAGACGGCCGTGATCGAAGCCGTCAGCGTGAAGCTGGGCATCACCGACGGAATCTACACGGCGGTGATGGACGGGCTGAAGGAAGGCGACCTCATCGTCACGAGCGCCACTTTGCCGGGCAGGTCAACCGCCGCCGCCGCCGCTCCAGCCGCCGGCAATCCCTTCACCGGCGGCGGCCCGCGCCGGTTCTGAACCTCGTCCGCCCCACCCCCTCCGCCCATGGCTCCCGTCGTCAAAATCGAGGAGATCCACAAGATCTATGATTCCGGGGAGATTCCCGTGCACGCCGTGCGCGGCGTCTCGATCGAGATTCGCCGCGGCGAGTTCGTGGCGCTCATGGGAGCGAGCGGCTCCGGCAAGTCCACGCTCATGAACCTGCTGGGCTGCCTCGACCGCCCGACGCGCGGACGCTACCTGCTCGACGGGATCGACGTCTCTGAACTGGACCGCAACGAGCTCGCCGACATTCGCAACCAAAAGATTGGTTTTGTCTTCCAGGGCTTCAACCTGCTCGCCCGCACCACGGCGCTGGAAAACACGGAACTGCCCATGATGTACGGCCGGCGGCGCCACTCGTCGCGCGACATGCGCCAGCGGGCGCTGCACAGCCTGGAGATCGTCGGGCTCTCCGACCGCGCCGACCACTTTCCCAACCAGCTTTCCGGCGGCCAGCAACAGCGCGTCGCCATCGCCCGCGCGCTCGCCAACGACCCGGAGATCCTGCTGGCCGACGAGCCGACCGGCAACCTCGACAGCAAGACCTCCGTCGAGGTGATGGGGGTGTTCCAGAAGCTTAACGAACAGGGCATCACGATCGTCATGGTGACCCACGAGCTGGACATCGCCCGCTACTGCAAGCGCAACCTGATCCTGCGCGACGGCCGCCTCGTGCGCGACGAACTGGTGCCGGATCGTCTCAGCGCCGACGTGGAGATGAAAAGGCTGAAGGAGGCCGAGGCCGCGGCGAAGTTGACCTCAGGCTAGCAGCCTGTCGGGCTTCGCGCCCTACCGGCTGCTAAAAGCAAAACCGCCCCTTCATCAGAAACTCGGAATCGACCAAATGAGCCAATGCAACACGAAGACTCAGGGCCCTAGTGGCTTCCCTTGCTCATTCCCATGCGTTTTGGGGGCGGTTTTGCCAGTAGAAGGCTGGCCGGACGGAAGTCCGACAGCCTCCTAGAGCCATGCGCGCCTTCAATACCATCAAGGTGGCCCTGCGCGCCCTCCGGCGCAACACCATGCGCTCCATCCTCACGGCGCTGGGCATCATCATCGGCGTCGCCGCGGTCATCGCGATGGTCAGCATCGGCAACGGCGCCAAGGCGCAGGTCGAAGCCCAGGTGGCCAGCCTGGGGCAGAACGTCATCACCGTCTTTCCGGGCAGCTTCACCACCGGCGGCATGCGCAGCGGCTGGGGCAGCGCCTCGACGCTCACCGTGGGCGACGCCGACGCCATCAAGCGCGAGATCGCCAACGTGTCTGCGGTCACGGCCGAGGTGCGCGACCGCGCCCAGGTGCTGGCCAACGGTCTCAACTGGAACACGCAGATCATGGGTGAATCCCCCGATTATGCCTCGATTCGCAGCTGGCAGATGGCCACGGGCGCCATGTTCACCGATCAGGACATCCGCAGCGTGGCCAAGGTGGCCGTGCTCGGCAAAACCGTCGTCGACCAGCTGTTCCCGGACGGGGACCCGCTGGGCAGGACGGTCCGCATCCGCAACATTCCGTTCAAGATTGTCGGCGTGCTCGCCTCCAAGGGCTTCAACCTCTTCGGCCAGGACCAGGACGACACCGTGGTCATTCCCTACACGAGCCATCTCAAGCGGGTGTCGTTCCACACCAACCTCAGCTCCATCCTCGTGCAGGCCGCCACTGCCGAGGCGATCGACAAGGTTCAGCAGGATATCACCGATCTGCTGATGCAGCGCCGCAAGGGCCGCGATCAGGATTTCACCGTGCGCAACCAGGTGGAGATCGCGCAGGCGGCCACCGCGACTTCGCAGACGATGACCTTGCTGCTCGGCGCCATCGCCGGCGTCTCGCTGATCGTCGGCGGCATCGGCATCATGAACATCATGCTGGTGAGCGTGACCGAGCGCACGCGCGAGATCGGCATCCGCCTCGCTGTGGGCGCGCATGGACGCGACGTGCTGCTGCAATTCCTGATCGAGGCCGTGATTCTCAGCTCCCTCGGGGGCATGATCGGGATCATGCTCGGCGTCGGCGCCTCGGAACTCGTGTCCATGAAGACCGGGTGGCCGATCCTGGTTTCGCCGGCCTCGGTCATCGTGGCCGTCGTCTTCAGCGCCGCGGTCGGCATGTTCTTCGGTTTCTACCCGGCGCGCAAAGCGGCCCAACTCGATCCGATCGAGGCCCTCCGCTACGAGTGACGCTTCTCGCGCCCCGGCCCGCGAAAAGCGGAGCCACCGCTGCACTGGAAAAGTCCGGGGCCTTTGACGCCCCGCTGTCCTCCAGCCTCGCTTTGGCGGTTTGCCGTTTCTCGATTTTCCGCTCTTTCGCTTTTCCGAGTTCGTTCCCGCCCGATCCGTCCCAGAACTGGGAAATGGCCTTCCCGTGAGCGAATGAATCTCGCCCGGTCCGCGGGCCGGTGAAAACGCGTAAATGTGGTTAGTAGCTTATTTTGAATAGCTTATGACAATCGTGGCAACTTGGCACGGAGCGTGCGATGTACCCACCCGTCAACGAAAGCACTATAATGAAAACCACCCTCAGATTCAGCCTATTGGTTCTCGCCCTCGCCCTCCCGGCCACCGTTTTCGGTGGCCTCGTCGGAATACTTCCAGCCTCTGTATTCATCGGCAGCGAAATGGCCCTGTTCCTTTTCATCACCGTTGGATTGATGCTCATCGCCCTCACCGATAACGGCCAGGGCCGCCGGCCCATCATCGTGCACCGGACGCCGGTGAGCGCCTGCACCGCCGCCCCGTTCGTGCCGGCCCGGCCGAGGATTTCTTACGGCCTCCGTCGTCATCATTGCCCGGTGGCCTGAAAGCATGCTGTCAGCAACCGACCCTGCGGACCGCTGATCGCCTGCTCCCCGCCCACCACTCTCCGCTTGCCCAAACCATCTGCCATTCGTCATCCTTCCCCCAGCTCCGCCCCACGATGGCCGCCACCGATACCTCGATCCACCGGATTCTCATTGCCGACGACCAGGCCGACGTCCTGGAGGCGTTGCGTCTCCTGCTCAAAGCGGAAGGCTACCAGATCGAGACCGTCAAGTCGCCTGCCGCGGTCACCAAGGCCCTCGAGGCCCGCGATTTTTCACTCGTGTTGATGGACTTGAATTACGAGCGGGACACCACTTCCGGCCAGGAGGGCCTGGATTTGCTGAACAAGATCCAGAACATCGACTCGTCTTTGCCGGTGGTCGTCATGACCGCCTGGGCCAGCGTCGACGTCGCGGTCGAGGCGATGCGGCGCGGCGCGCGGGATTTTGTCACAAAGCCGTGGGACAATCCCCGGCTGGTCACGATCGTCCGCAACCAGATCGACCTCGGCGCTGCCGTGCGCGCCTATCGCCGCCTCGAGCAGGAGAACCAACTCCTCCGCGGCAAGGGCGGGCCCAATCTGATCGCGCAATCAGCCGCCATGCGTCCGGTGCTGGAGATGGTTTCGCGCGTCGGCCCGTCCGACGCCAATGTCCTCATCACCGGCGAGAACGGCACCGGCAAGGGCCTGATCGCGCAGGCGCTGCATGCCGTCTCGGCGCGGGCGGCCCTGCCTTTCATCTCCGTGAACATGGGCGGACTGCCCGAGGGGGTGTTCGAGAGCGAGCTGTTCGGTCATGTGCGCGGCGCGTTTACCGACGCCAAGAGCGACCGGGCGGGCCGGTTTGAACTCGCCGATGGGGGCACGCTGTTCATGGACGAAATCGGCAATATTCCGCTCAACCAGCAGTCGAAGATTCTCCGCACGCTGGAGACCGGCGAATACGAGCGGGTCGGTTCCTCGAAGACTTTCCACGTCAACGTCCGCCTGATCTCGGCGACCAACGCGGACATCTCCGCGGAGGTGGCCGGCGGCAAATTCCGCCAGGACCTGCTTTTTCGCCTCAACACCATCGCCATCCATCTTCCGCCGCTGCGGGAGCGCCGCGAGGACATCCCTTTGCTCGCCCAACATTTTCTGAAGCAGCACGTCGAGCGCTATCGCAAAGCCATCACCGGCTTCGACGCCGGCGCGCTGGAGGCGATGCAGGGCCACGCCTGGCCCGGCAACGTTCGCGAACTCGATCACGCGGTCGAGCGGGGGGTGCTGATGGCGACGGGCAAGGTGATCCGGACGGCCGACCTGGGCCTCAATGCCGGATCGGCCGCCCCGCGCATCGAGGACATGAGCCTGGAGGAGGTCGAGGCGCATCTCATCCGGAAAACGCTCGCCCGTTGCGACGGCAACGCGCGCCGTGCCGCCGAGGAACTCGGGCTCAGCCGTAGCGCCTTCTACCGGAGGCTGGAGAAATACGGGCTGTAGGCAGCCTGCGGCAAGCGATGAGCGTCTCGCTGTAAGCTCTAAGCTTTAAGCTTCTGAATAAACGTTCCAAGCATGCGCCTAATCTCCGTGATCTCGGCAGCCAGCGGCCGACCGGAAGATTCGTCCAAATAGCCGAGTTCACCGGCCAAGAGGAGGTAATGATCCAATTCGCACGCTGAGCCCAATGCGATCGTAAGAAACCGCTTTAGCTCGGCATCCCCTTCTCGTCCACATCCCTCTGCGACATTGGCCGGAATGGAAACGGACGCTCGTCGCATCTGATTCGTTAATGAGAATACTTCTTCCCTGGGAAACGACTTTGCCACCTGGTAGAGCGACACCGTAAGAGCATGGCTGCGCTGCCAGATTTTCAATTCTCTATAGTTCTTCATAACGGAAAGAACAAAGACTATCTGCTACCAAAACCAAGCTTTCCCTTTTGAGCTTATTTGCTTAAGGCTTGCCGCTTAGAGCTTCCGCTTTTCGCTTACAGCTTAAAGCTTAGCCGCTTACCGCTCATGGCTCCCCACCGCCCCCGCCGTCTCGGCCACGACCAGCAAATCCTGTTCTATGCGTTGCTCGGGGGAACGCCGGCGGTCATCGCCGCGATGTACTGGCTCTGGCTGAGCGACCCCGCGCCCGACACCAAGACCCAGTGGACGCTGACGCTGCTGATCATCGGCTTCTGGCTCGGCTACGCGACCAGCGTCCGCATGCGGGTGATCCGGCCGCTCCAGACGATCGCGAACCTCCTCTCGGCCCTGCGGGAAGGCGACTTTTCCATCCGGGCCCGCCGGGCGCAGCGCGACGAACCGTTGGGCGACGTGCATGCGGAGATCAACTTCCTCGGCAATGTGCTCCAGACCCAGCGCCTCGGAGCCTTGGAGGCCACCGCGCTGTTGCGCACGGTGATGGAGGAGATCGACGTGGCGGTGTTTGCGTTCGACAGCAAGGAAACGCTCCGCCTCGTCAACCGCAGCGGCCAGGAACTGCTCGCGGCGCCCGCCGAGCGCGTCCTGGGCCATTCCGCCGGGGAACTCGGACTCAGGCAATGGCTCGAGGGCGAGGATATCCGGGTGCTTCCCAACGTGAGGTTTCCGGGCGGAACCGGCCGTTGGGGCATGCGCCGCACGTCCTTTCGGGAAGGGGGCCGGCCGCATACTCTGGTCGTCATCGCCGACCTTAGCGTGCCGTTGCGGGAGGAGGAACTGAAGGCCTGGCAGCGCCTCGTGCGCGTGCTCGGCCATGAGCTTAACAATTCCCTCGCCCCCATCAAGTCGATCGCCGGCAGTCTCGGCGCCATGCTCAAGCGGGGCCAGCGTGCCCCCGACTGGGAGGATGACCTGCGCTCCGGCCTTGAGATCATCGAGTCCCGGGCCGAGGGTCTGAGCCGTTTTATGCAGGCTTACGCCCGCCTCGCAAAACTGCCCCAGCCCACCGTTGCGCCAGTGGACGTCGCTCCGCTCATCCGCCGGGCCGCGGCATTGGAGACCCGCCTGGCGATCACCGTGACCGGCGGTCCCGACCTGACCGCCAACGTCGACGCGGCGCAGATTGAACAGGTGTTGATCAATCTTTTCAAAAACGCCGTCGATGCCGCGCTCGACAACCACGGGGACGTGCGCGTGAGCTGGCAGCAGAAGGGTACCACCCTTGAGGTCCACATTGAAGATGACGGGCACGGTCTCGCCAATACCGCGAACCTGTTCGTGCCCTTCTTCACCACCAAGCCCAGCGGCTCGGGCATCGGACTCCTCCTCTGCCGCCAGATCGCTGAAAATCACGGCGGCTCGCTCAGTCTCAGGAATCGCGAGGGTCCGACCGGCTGTCTGGCCACGCTAAGACTGCCGGTGTAATCGCGCGGGGAACCAAGCATCCCAATATCGCTCGGCCAATTCCTGCACAAATCAGTGCACTTGTGGCGCGAGGGCAAGGGTCGCCTCTTCGGTTCCCCTCGTTGCTAAAGGGAAGACTGCGCGCCTTTTTCTGGCCGCGAACGTCCGCAAGAGGGCCTTACCGGGTCTTTCGGAATGAAGTGACGCTGGTGGCGCGCGTTGTTCCCAACGCGTCCAAAGCGTCTTGTGGACAAGCCGCGCCACCTCTGGATGTCACATCATTCTGCAAATCTCAATAGATCGGCCGTCCGCTCGCTGGCGCCCGCAGCGAATCGTTCAATACGTTCGCTTCCGCCGGCTCACTGAGCCCGAACCGTCGGGCCGATCCTATCCCATTTCTGGGACGGAGCAATCCCACCAGCGGCGTCCGCCATTCGTCCGCCTAGGCCGCAGAAAACGTTTTATATTGGCAGTCAACGTCTTAAGAAAACATCAGCGGATTGGCACAGGCGATGCAAATAGCCTCTTCAAAACGACCCCTTTTATGGATATTCCCCGTCCCAATGCCGCCAAGGAGAAGCGCCGCAGACGCATCATCACCGCTAGTATCATCGTAGTCGCGCTGATCGGCGTCACTTTCGCCCTTTCCCGGCTCAAGCCCGCCGCGCCCACGGTCGACCGCAATTTGGTGTGGATCGATACAGTGAAGCGGGGTCCCATGGTCCGCCAGGTGCGCGGCCTCGGCACCCTCGTGCCGGAAGAAATCCGCTGGATCGCCGCGCGAACCGAGGGCCGGGTCGATCGCATCGTTCTTCGGCCGGGCGCAAAAGTGACGCCGGACAGCGTGATCCTCGTCCTGAGCAATCCCACGGTGGTCGAAGCTTCAGTAAGCGCCGAGTCGCAGCTCAAGTCGGCCGAGGCTGAACTCGGGAATCTCAGGGTCACCCTGCAAAAAGGCGTGCTGGACGCCGAGGCCGCTCTGGCCACCGCCAAGTCCAATTTTGAAACCAACGGGCTGCAAGCGGAGGTGAACGGCGACCTGTTCAAGGACGGCCTGGTCTCCAACCTGGAGCTCCGCCGTTCGAAGGTTGCGGCCGAAGACACCAGCACGTTGTACGACATCGAGCAGAAGCGCTACGCGTTCACCAAGGAAAGTATTGCACCGCAGCTCGCCGTCAAAGAGGCCGAGGTCGACCGGATCCGCGCCCAGGCCAAGCTCCGCCGGGATGAGGCTGACGCGCTTTCCGTGCGCGCCGGAATGCCCGGCGTGCTCCAGGTGCTGCCCGTCGAAGTGGGCGCCCAGGTGCAGCCGGGCGCCAATCTGGCCCGCGTCGCCGATCCCGCCAAGCTGAAGGCCGAGGTGCGGATCGCCGAGACCCAGGCCAAGGATATTCAAATCGGCCAGATCGCTTCCATCGACACCCGCAACGGCGTTGTGGCCGGACACGTCTCGCGCATCGACCCCTCCGTGCAGAACGGCACGGTCACGGTGGACGTCTCGCTCGAAGGCGAGCTCCCCAAAGGCGCCCGGCCCGATCTCAGTGTCGACGGCACGATCGAGCTGGAGCGCCTTGATGACGTTATCTACGTGGGGCGTCCCGCCTTCGGCCAGGAACGCAGCACGGTCCAGATCTTCAAACTCGACGCCGACGGGGTCTATGCCGTGCGCACCCCGGTCGAGCTGGGCCGGAGTTCCGTCAACACCATCGAGATCGTCAAAGGTCTGACCCCCGGGGACCGCGTCATTCTTTCCGACATGACCCCGCAGGATGCCAACGAGCGCATCCGGCTGAATTAGCCATCAGCAGGCTGTAAGCGCGAAGCTGTGAGCCTCGAGCGGTCAGCCGAACGCACCGACAGCGATCGTTCAAAACCCAACTCCCCGTTCCCCAATACCACCCGCAGCTCAACGCTTATCGCTTACCGCTTCCTACACATGAATAACGAAACAAACGGCCAATCGCTCATCAAACTCGACGGCGTGACCAAGGTTTTTCTGACCGACGAGGTCGAAACCCATGCTCTCTCCGGCATTCACCTTGACATCCTCAAGGGCGAATACGTGTCCATCGCCGGACCCTCTGGTTGTGGAAAATCCACGCTTCTCTCCATCCTCGGCCTGCTCGACACGCCGACGGAAGGCCAGTACGTGCTCAACAGCCGCCCGGTGCAGGGGCTCTCGCTCGCCGAGCGGGCGCGCATCCGCAACCGCGAAATCGGCTTTATTTTCCAGTCGTTCAACTTGATTGGCGACCTCACGGTCTACGAGAATGTCGACCTTCCGCTGACCTACCGCGGCATGCCCGCCACCGAGCGCAAGCAACGCGTCAACGAGGCTTTGGAAAAGGTCGGGATGGCCCACCGCGCCAAGCATCTTCCTTCGCAGCTTTCCGGCGGCCAGCAGCAACGCGTCGCCGTCGCCCGCGCCCTCGCCGGTTATCCGTCCGTGCTCCTCGCCGACGAGCCCACGGGCAATCTCGATTCCAAGAACGGTGATGCGGTCATGGAATTGCTGGAAAACCTCCACAAGACCGGCTCCACGATCGTGATGGTCACGCACGACCACCGGTTCGCCCGCCATGCGGTGCGCTCCGTGCATCTGTTTGACGGCCGCGTGGTCGAGGAAAGCGAAATCACAAAGGCGGCAGAGACGTCGCTGTGAGCCTGCGGGGCGAGAACGAGGGTGAAAGTGATGATGAAGTGAGAGTGACCGTGAATGGGGAAGTGAACGTGAGAGAGAAAGTAAACATCGAATCCTCCCATCGCGCCCTCCCGTCCTTCTCCCCACAATCCGCCTGACCTTGTTCCCTTGCGGCATCCCTGCCACTTTCACTCTCACTCTCACTTCATCCTCACTCTCACTTTCACGTTCGCCATGAACGATCTCCGCTACGCCTTCCGGCTGCTCGCCAAAACCCCCGGCTTCACGGCCGTGGTCGTGCTGACGCTCGCCCTCGGCATCGGCGCGAACACCGCGATCTTCAGCATCGTCAACACGACCTTCCTGCGCGCCCTGCCCTACCCGGAGCCGGACCGCCTCGTCCACCTGTCCGAAACAGGCGATTCCAACGTCGCTTACCCGAATTTCGAGGACTGGTACGCGGGCCAGGACGTGTTCAGCGCATTTGCAATTTATCGCACCGATAGCCGCAAGCTCAAGACGCCCGACAGCGCCGAGCAGATCGCAATCGCGCAGGTTTCCGCGGATTTCTTCCCCGCGGTCGGCGTCCATGCCGCCCAAGGCCGCGATCTCACTGCCGAAGATGACCGTGCCGGGGCCGCGCCGGTCGTGTGGCTGACGCACGCGGCCTGGCAGCGCTTCTTCGCGGGCGACCCGAAGATCGTCGGGCAGACCGTGCTGCTCGACGGCGCGCCGACCGGCGTGGCCGGCATTCTGCCCGCCAGCTTTCGCTTTCACCGCAGCGCCGACCTCTTCGTGCCGCTCGGCCCGTTCCTCGACCAGTTGTTCATGCGGGAACGCGGGAACCGCAATGGCACGTCCGTCATCGGCCGCCTCAAGCCCGGCGTCACCTTCGAGGCCGCCCGCGCGCAGATGACCGCGATCGGCCGGCGCCTCGAGCAGGCCTATCCCAAGGTCAACGCCGGCCGGGGCATCTTCATGCAGCCGCTGCGCGAGCGCCTCGCCGGTGAGACGCGGACCAACCTCCTGCTCCTGCTGGGCGCGGTCGGCATGGTGTTGCTGATCGCCTGCGTCAATGTCGCGAATATGCTGCTCGCGCGCTCGTTCGGCCGGGCCCGCGAGATGGCGATCCGTACGGCTCTCGGCGCGACGCGACGCGATCTCTTCCGGCAGCTGCTCGCCGAGAGCCTGATGCTCGCCACCGCGGGCGGAGTGGTCGGCGCCCTCCTCGGTGCGTGGGGTTACGATATTGTCAGCCGCCTGGTGCCGTGGGAACTGCGTGCGCTAACGGAGGGAACGGCGGGCATCGACCGCGGCGTGCTGCTGTTCGTGGCCGGCCTCACGCTCGTCACCGGCGTCGCTTTCGGCCTCGCACCTGCCTGGCAGCTCTCCCATACGAATCCAAACGACGCGCTCAAGAACACGAAGCCCGTGATGCGCACGCTGTTCGGTCGCGTCCGGCTCGCGGACGGGCTCGTCGTCATCCAGGTCGCCCTCGCGCTGATGCTGCTCGTGGGCGCCGGGCTGATGATTCGCAGTCTCGCGCGCCTCAGCGAGGTGCATTCCGGCCTGCAGCCGGATCGCGTGCTGACGTTGCGCATCGGCGCGCCCCCCATGGAGCAGTACCTCCGCGATCCCGGGGCCTACGTCACCTACCACGAACGCATCCTCGAGCGCGTCGCCGCGCTGCCGGAAGTGGAAAACGCCGCCTTCGTCTCGTCGCTGCCGTTCACCTGGGAAACGTCGAGCTGCGTGCTTTTCCGCACCGACCGGCCCGTACCCGAACCCAGCAAGCTGCCGTGGGCGAACACGCACGTAGTCACACCTGATTACTTTCGCACGATGGGCATCCCGCTCATTCGCGGCGAGCTCTTCAGCGGGCATGAGCCCGCGCCCTCCATGCCCAAGGGTGAGCTTCTTTCCATGGAGACGCTGCCGAAGATCTACCGGGGCTTTGATCTCGTCTGCGTGATCAGCCAACGGATGGCCGACCAGATCTGGCCCGGCGAGGATCCGATCGGCAAGCGCTTCCAGCTCGGCTTCCCCGAAATGCACCTGCCGGCCGCCCGCGTCATCGGCATCGTCGGCAGCACGACGCAGCTCGGCCTTGATCGCGGCGAACTGCCGGAGTTCTATTGCCTGTTGAAACAGTACCCGGCGCCCATGGGGCTGCACCTGGCCGTCCGGTCCCGCGCGGATCCCGCCGGCGTGCTCGCGTCCGTGCGCACCGCGGTGCGCTCGGTCGCCCTGGATGAACCGATCTTCTCCGTCGAGTTGATGGCATCGCGCATCGCAGGTTTCTCGTCCGACCGGCGCTTCAACATGGGCCTCTTCATCTTTTTCGCCGCCACAGCGCTGCTGCTCGCCGTGGTCGGCATCTACGGCGTGCTCGCCTGCGTTGTCAGCCAGCGCACGCGTGAAGTCGGCATCCGCATGGCGCTGGGCGCGCAACGCCGTGATGTCTTGCGCGACGTGCTTGCCCGCGGCCTGCGCCTCGCGCTCCCGGGAGTCTTGTGCGGACTCGCCGGCGCGTGGGCCGTGAACCGGCTGTTGCAGAGCCAGCTGTTCGGCATCACGGGCACCGACCCGCTCACCTACGCCGGCAGCGCGCTGCTGCTGCTGCTCGCCGCGCTGTTCGCCTGCTACGTGCCCGCCCGCCGGGCAATGCTGGTCAACCCGACGGAGGCGCTGCGGGCGGAGTGAGAGGGAAAGTGAAGGTGAAAGTGAGAGTGAGAGTGCACATGAAACCCCGCCACCCGGACTTCCCGCTCTTCAGAGTGGAAGTGAAAGTGGAATCCCGCCGCCAGGCCCTCCTTTTCTCCCCGCATTCCTTCTGACCTCTTCCCCGCACTCTCACTTTCACTTTCACCCTCACTTCCACTTCCACTCTCACTTTCACTCTCACTTTCACTTCCATGTCCGCCCTCCGCTTCGCCTTCCGCCAGCTGATCAAGACGCCCGGCTTCACCATCGTCGCGCTGATCACGCTGGCGCTCGGCATCGGCGTGAACACGTCGATGTACACGCTGGTCGACGTCCTGCTGTTCCGCAACGCGCCGTTTCCGGAGCCCGATCGCCTCGTGATGATCCAGGGCACCACGGCCCAAACGCAGCGCGATGGGTTCGCCTTTGCCGAAATCGGGGAAATGCGCGCGCAAACCACCGGGACCGCCGCGACCGAAGGACCCACGCGCACGCTGGAGTCTCTCACCACGTTTTCCAACTGGAACAACACCCTCGCCGAGCCGGGCCAGCCGGCGGAACGCCTGTATTCGGTCGACGCCTCGGCGGATTTCTTCACGACGTTTCGCGTGCAGCCCGTCCTGGGCCGTGCGTACACCGCCGCCGAGGAAGTGCCCGGCCATAATCAGGTCGCGGTTCTCAGCTACGCGTTGTGGCAAAGCCGCTTCGGCGGAGACCCCAATATTCTCGGCCGCTCGCTGCGCCTGAACGCCGAACAGGTCACCGTGATCGGCGTGATGCCAGCCTCGTTCACCTATCCGCTGTTTTGGGGCCGGATCGACCTCTGGCGCCCGATCACAATTCCGCGGCACATCGTCGAGGACCGAAACAACCGCTTCTTCGCTGCGATTGGCCGCCTCAATCCCGGAGTCACCCGCGAGCAGGTGAAGGCCCAGCTTGCACCGCTCGCCGTGAACTGGGCCCGGGATTATCCGCAAACCAGCACAGGCCGCGGCTTCAACCTCATGGAGCTGCACAAGGCCACCATGGACGACACCAGTACGTTCATCGTTTGGCTGATGTTGGGCCTCTCCGGTTCGGTCTTACTCATCGCGTGCGCCAATCTCGCCAATCTTCAGCTCGCGCGCGCCACGGCCAACGTCCGGGATCTCGCCATCCGCTCCGCTCTCGGCGCGTCCCGCTTCCGCCTTATCCTGCACCAGCTCACCGAGTGCATGGTGCTCGCCGGCGCCGGCGGGCTCGGCGGCCTGCTCGTGGCCTTGTGGGTCAACGCGGCGCTCGGCAGCGCCATTCGCATCGGCGACTCCGGCGGCCTGGCCATGTCCATGAATGGCCGGATCCTCGCCGCCACCTTCCTCGTCTCGCTGCTGACGGGCGTGCTGTTTGGCCTTCTGCCCGCGTGGCTTGCCTCGCGCAGCGACGCCGTCACCATGCTCAAGCAGCAGCATCGCGGCTCGACCTCCGGCAAAGGGGCGCATTTCGCCCGCCACGCGCTGATCGTGGCGGAGGTCGCCCTGGCGCTGGCGCTCCTCTCCGCGGCGGGTGTGATGATCCGCGGCTTTCAGGCCATGCTCAAGCGGGCCAGCGGCTGGGATACCGATCGCGTGCTCGTGGCCAACATCCACGTGCCGGAACAGTCCACCTATGACACCGAGGAGAAACGCCGCGTCGTGATCAAGAAACTCGAGTTGCGGCTCGCCCAGATTCCCGGCGCGGAACGCACCGCCGTCTGCACGACCGTGCCGACATTCGGATACTCGAAGAACAACCCATCCAGGTCGCCGGCCAGACGTCCGACGATCCCAACAAACAACCGAACGCCGGATACACCATGGTCGGGTCGGACTTTTTCGCCACGCTGGGCATCCCGCTGCTCGCAGGCCGACATTCTTTCCTGACTTGCGCGCTGACAACCCGCCCGTCGTCGTGGTCAATGAAGCGCTGGCCCGGAATTCTGGCCGGGGGAAAGTGCCATCGGCAAGCGCCTTGCCGACCGCCAGGGCGACGCGATTCGTCTCGCGGAAATCATCGGTGTCGTCGGCGACATCCATATGGAAGGCCGCGCGGCGCGACTCGCCGCTCGAATGGACCCGGGCAAAGCCGGCGGTACGCGAGGCCTGGTACCGCATCAGCGATCTGGCACGGCGGCAGGTTGAACGCAATGCGGTGCTCGACTCGCCCGATACCCAGACGCCAGGTGACCATTGAGCACCCGGAGACGTTTCAGCCGCCGGTAACCCGGGGGCGCTGACGCCGGGTCCCGGCGTAGTTAAGGGTATCCCCGAATCAGTTTCGGGCTGCGCGGTCGACATCCTTGATGTGCCCAATGCAGGGGCCGTCAATGCGGGTCAACGATGAATACCCCGATCAAACTCGACTTTGCTCAAGCCGACCTTCTTGCCCGGCTTGCTGAATGCACGGCTGCGGATCTGGACGAGCTCGAATTCGGCGTGATCGGCTTCGACGCGGAAAACATCGTGCGGCGCTACGGTGCCTATGAGTCCCGGATGGCCGGGCTCGCGCGCGACCGGGTGATCGGTCACCCCTTATTCACGGTGGTCGCGCAGTGCATGAACAATTTCCTCGTCGCCCAGCGCTTCGAGGATGCCGCAGCCGACGGCCAAGCGTTGGATGACGTCATCGACTATGTGCTCACCCTGCGGATGCGTCCGATCAAGGTGAAACTACGGCTCCTCGCCGGCAAGGACAGCGCGCTGCGCTACGTGCTGGTCAACCGGGCGCTCTAAATGGCGACCGGCGCCGATGGGACCGCCGATGGCGGCGAGCAGGTGGCTGCGGACCTGGGCGCGGAATATGAGGCGTTGTTGCAATTCCTGTACCTTGCGCCGGTCGGCCTCGCGCAAACCACGATCGACGGCGACCTGGTGCTCATCAATCCCATCTCCTCGCAGCTGCTGATGCCCTTGTCCCAGGACGGATTTTCCAACCTGTTCACGGCATTGGAAAGCGTCGCGCCCGGATCTGCGGTATCAGGCAGCGCAGTTCAAGCCGGCCAGCGGCATGATTTGCGACGGGGTGCGCATCGAATTGCACCCCTCCACGCGCCTGAATCCCGACCCGCAGACTCTGTCGCTCACGCTGCTCAAGCTGGATGCCAACCGCCTCATGGTGGTGCTGAGCGATATCACCCGGCAGATCAAACGCGAACAGCTGCTGCAGCAGAACGAAGCCTGGCTCAACGCCATCATCACCGGCGTCAGCGACTATGCGCTCATCAGT
>CAVRNM010000207.1:0-6484 GCA_963722225.1 uncultured Verrucomicrobiae bacterium | reverse complement strand
ACCCCAAAACCCCTGCCTCTCTAGATATGAAAAGGAGCTAGGCCTAATACACACTTTTAAAATAGCTTTTTATTTATAGATAACAATGGAGACCAAAAGGACTGCTTTAAAGACATAGTCAGCCACAGGTACACGATAAAAAATAGCCATTTGAATGTGTTCGCAGCGAATTTCAGCCCTGACAGTAACCTAATCGCTTCCAGCAACGCTGATGGTACTCTCCACATTCACGAAACGTTGAAGGGGTAGCAAGTAGCGGCAATTAAAATTCCTGGAATTGAAAGGAAATAACTAGAGACAACCAGAAATCAAGGCAAATAGGGAACTCCTGAGAACTCGGTACAAATCGATTCAGGCCATGCAATAATGGGCATAGCATGGAAGCCGCAAGAGTCTCATCATCAGCACGATCACAGCCACAAAGCAAAGCCCTAGTCATTCAAAGCCGTCACCTCAGATGAAGAGGTCATGAGCTGGTACTCCGACGCATAGGAGGTAGTCACCAATTACACTAGTGGTACAAACTATTATCACTGCATCGACTACTCTCACGATTCAGGGGCGAGGTTCGTCTGTGCAGGATAGCCATTCTTGAAATATACGACGATGAGACCATGAAGAGGGTGGAGTTTTTCGACGAGGTGGACAAAGTCAGACGTCGAACAAGATCCTGTGCGTAAAGTTTGACCATAGACACCCAAGCATCATTTACTCAGGTGGATGGGACCGAAACGTCGTAATTTGGGACATTCGACAGGGTGGCAAGCGTTGCAGAACTTACATGTACGGACCTTTAATAAGCGGAGAGGCATTGGACGTGGACAGCAAGCATCACCTTATAGTCACAGGCAGTCTTGCCGAGGCAGATGGTATTCAGATGTGGGACTTGAGAAATTGCAGCTTGTGAGATAGGTCGAGTGGGCGCCATCAGGCCTAACGAAGGATCGGTCTTCAATCAACAGCTTGACATTCGTTCGCCCGGGTGAAAAACGGCAATCCTTGCTGGTGGCACCAAGCAAAACGCTGCAAAGCTCATTTCAACCTCTAATGGAGAAGTCCTCTACGATTTTGCCGAGAGCCAAAAGTCCATTGGAGACCACCCAATCATGGTAGTAGACGCCTCCCACTCAGGTCGCATCGCGCTCATGGCCTCAGCTGACGGAAACATCTTTTGTAAGAGTATTCTCGTTGGAGGGCTATCCGCAGACCAGGATGAAGACTCTGATATGTCTCCAATGATGACACCAAAGCATGAAGACGCAACTTTTGAAATAAGACTCGATACTATTTTCTCTTTACCTAATCTGATCTTCCAGTGATGGGGTTTTGGGGTTTGGGGTTTTGGGGTTTTTGGGGCTTCCACCCGTTCCCGAGCGGCGGCGTACTGCTTGTCGATCAGATCGAGATTCACCAGTTGCTCGGCTGCTGGCAGATAATCGGGGACCAGTACCAGGGCGTGCTCGAACGCATCGCGCGCCTCGGAGCGCTTATTCTGTTGGAGCAGGATCAGTCCGGTCAGCCACGGGGCCTGGGGATTCGCGGGAAATTGCTTCTCCAACTGGTGGTAGACGTCGAGGGCGTCGTCGAGATTGCCCTGACCGCGGTAGGCATCGGCCAGCAGGAGCCGGGCTTGCGGAATGTCGGGATGCTGTTGAATCAGCTGTTTCAGGGAGACAATCGCCGGGCTGAGGTTGCCCTTCCGGATGTTGATTCCCGCCAACAGCACGACCGCGTCGGCGAAATCAGGGGCCAGGGTGAGAGCCTGGTTCAGGCTGGCGATCGCCTTGCCCGTATCCCCGCCGGCCAGGTCGGCTAGCCCGAGCTGGTAATGAACCTTTGGAGATTGGGGGTAGGTGCTCCGCATCCTTTCGAATTCAGTTATCGCTTTGTCGTTTTCGCCTTTTGCCAGGCTTAGCCGGCCGCTCAGGAGCATGGCTTCGGGCTGCGTCGCATCCCGCGCCAGGACTCGAGCGACAAATGCGGCGCCTTCGTCGAACTTTTTCTCCGCTGCGGCGATCTCGGCCAGCCACAACCAAGCTGGCAGATAATCGGGCGTTTCCCGGGTCATTTCCGTCAAGAGGCGTTTGGCGGACGCCAGATCACCGGTCTGAATCTTGAACTGGGCGTATTGCAGTCGATTCGGCGATCGAGGAGGCGAAAGTTCAGCGGCCTTCTTTAACGCTTCCTCGGCCTGCGGCAGATTTTTTTGCGCCCAGAAGAGGGAGCCCAGCGCCGTGTAGACTGCACTCGACTTGGGATCCAACGTCTGAGCCCGCTTGAACGCTGCTTCCGCTTCCGGCAGGTGGCGCTGCTTCAATTCCATAAAGCCCAAAGCCAATTGCACCGGCGCAGTATTCTGCGCTGGCAGATTCTGCAAACGCCGGAGAATTTCGTCGAGGTCGGCCGGCTTGACCGCGGTCTCGGCGAGCAGCAAAGGAGCCTCGGCGTCCTGCGGGTTTCGCTCGAGGATGAAGACGGCCTCATCCCGCGCCTCCTTGACCCTGCCTGTGCTGCGATAGAGCGCTCCTAGTTTCAGGCGCACTGTCAGGTTGTCGGGCATGAGTTCGCGGCCTTTGATCAGGAATGGAATCGCCCGTCCCACGCGGCCTTGATCGACGTAGATCAGGCCCAACCGGCTGATGGCCTGGGGATTTCCGGTTTCGATCCGGAGCACATTCAGGTATTCGATCTCCGCCCTGTCATATTGACCGGAATCGAAATCGCGGTTGGCCTGCTCGAGCAACCGGACCTTTCTGGCTTGCCGCGAACAACTGTTGCCGGCCAGGGCCAGCAGCCCCGCGACAAGGCCGGTTAAGACTATACGGGTTAACTTTCTCATTATAGGCACAGAGAGTAGTTTAATGGATACCCACTAATTGATCCAAATCCGAATCTATGCAGTCGGATTACCACCACGAAACACGCGTAATACACGAAAAGCTGCAGCCATTCAGCCCGGAGTTCACAGCTTTAAGCGATGTCTTTATGAGTGAGGCCCTCTGCTTCCTCCGTGTGCTTCTGTAGAAAAAACACTCGGACGGCTGGTCTGCTCGCTATCCACTACTCGAGGCTCGCTACTTTACCCGCGCCCTCGCCGCGCCGGCCCGGCGGTCCGAGTACCCGAGCCAAAGCAGCACCAGGAAGAATGGAATCAGCGACAAGGCGAAGAACACGGGGCCTCCCTCACGATGGATGGGGGAGTTGATCATCTCCGGTCCGATGCGCACGCAAAGCTGTCCGATGACAAAGACGCGAAAGCCATTGCGCAGGAGAGCCAGCGGGATCACCGAGATGGACAATACGGCCCGTTTCCAAGCCGTGCGCAGGAAAAAGTCACCGGCCAGGAGACTCGTGATGAAGAGAGCCAGGGTGGAGTGGATGCCACTGCACTCAGGCGCTACTTGCAGGCTGAATCCTGGCAAATGGAACATCACGCTGTCGCGAAGGACCGGCATGCCGGAGATCAAGAAAAACGCATAAGCCGTTTCGGCCGATCCGTGCTGGAGGGCCGTTTCAATCCCCGTCCGCAGGAACACCGGAAACGGCACCATGAACACAAGGAAGCCCAGCGGGAGCGCGAGGCCGCGGATGGTTTCCTTGCTGAGGCAGAAGCCGCAAATTCCCCAAAAAAACAGGATCAGCGAAGTCGTCGTTAGGGCGAGGGAGTCTTCCGGCGCAAGCGTCGTGCCGGAGAGCAAAACGATCCAGTAATTGGCGAGCAATCCTACCGCAACGGCGGGCAGGAGAAACCACATCCGGGAACCCACCGGAGTGGAATTGGAGAGCAGAGTCTTTCGCCTTGCCCAAGCCACATAGGCGCTGATGAACGGGATCAGAAGGACATGGGAATAGAGATCACTAGCCTCCGCGAACCGAATGAGGTGGTACAACGGCACGCTGAAGCCCAGCACCAGCGCGCAGGTTGCCACAACGAACCAGCGCATCCGGTGAGCGCCCGGCGTCGCGATCTCATTCAGTTTGCTCATGAACTGGTCAAAGGCCGCAATGGTTTGAAAGGAATACAATTCCTCACGTCTTCCTTTGCGGAAGGGAACATCCTTTGGCCGGAATCAGATGCAGCCTCACGCAACGGACGCAATGGGCGCGAAAGTTCATCGGTTTCATGAAGCTCAACCGTTGCGTCCTTGGGGAATTTTGCGTGAGACCACCCTCGCTAGGAGTCAAGCTGGTCAACGATCATGCGGCCGATTTCCAACGAAGCGGTGGCCGCAGGCGACGGAGCGTTGCAGACATGGATCGCGTTGGTGCCCTTGATAATCAGAAAATCATCCACCAAACCTCCGTCTGGACGCAATGCCTGGGCACGGACCCCTGCCTGCCCGGGAACCAGGTCTTCGCTGCAAATCTCCGGGATGAGTTCCTGCAGACTGCGCACGAACGCCTGCTTGCTGAACGATCGGTACATTTCTCCCAGTCCCATGCTCATATGTTTCCTTGCCAAGCGCCAGAATCCGGGGTAGGTCATGGTTTCAACAAAATCGCGCAGGTTGAAAGAGGTCCGGTGGTACCCTTCGCGTTTCAGGCTGAGTACGGCGTTTGGGCCGGCATGGATGCTGCCGTCGATCATCCGGGTAAAATGAACGCCCAGGAAAGGGAATTGGGGATCCGGCACCGGGTAGATCAAATTCCGCACCAGGTGCCGCCGTTCGGGTTTCACTTCATAGTACTCGCCGCGGAAGGGCACGATCCGAACGTCGGGTTTTGCCCCGGCCAGACACGTGACTCGGTCGCCGTGTAATCCGGCGCAGTTGATGATCCGGCGGGCGGCCAGGGTGCCGGTGGATGTTTCCAGGACGGCCTTGCTCCCGTCTTGGCGGATCCCTTGAACTTTGCAGCCCAACCGCAATTCGCCGCCCCGCGCTCCAATCAATTCCGCCAACTTCCGGCTAACACTGCCATAATTCACGATTCCCGTTGACGGCACGTGAATGCCTTCGAGACAAACGACATGCGGTTCGATGTCCTTCGCTGCCGACGTATTGAGTCTCCTGACCACCAGACCGTTGGCGATTCCACGTTCATAGAGTTCTTGCAGCCGCGGCAGTTCAGCTGCCTTTGTCGCGACAATGATCTTTCCGCATACTTCGTGGCGGACGCCATGGGTGTCGCAGAATTCCAGCATCCGGCGGTTCCCTTCGCGGCACAAGGCGGCTTTAAAGCTACCCGGTTTGTAGTAAATCCCGGAATGGATCACCCCGCTGTTTCGGCCGGTCTGATGCCGTGCCCAATCGTTCTCCTTTTCAAGGACAGCGAGACGAACCTTGGGCTTCTTTTCAAGGATCGTCCAGGCCACGGACAGGCCGACTATACCGCCCCCGATGATAACGTAGTCGTGGTCTTGCATGAGCAGATCCCAAAGGTCAGCGGGAAGATCATTGGCATGCTCTTGTCAGTTTTCGCAATGTCAGCGAGATGGAGGGAACGGTCCGAGACTGGAAAGCGGTTTGTTTCAAGAAAGGCGGATGTGATCTGGCAGGATGGCTTCTTCGACCATCGTCTGAGAACGAACGAGAGCGCCCAGGAGCAATGGCAAAACATCTGCCTCAACCCGGGCAGAAAAGTTCTGGTGGCGGAACCCGAGGAATGGAAATACGTTTGGACGCCAGAAAACACCATGGCGCGTTAGGGAAAACGCTCCCTGCCCGAGTACCGGGGGGCGACCATTGATTGTCCTAGAACCTCCACGCCAGCTCCACTCCATATTGGCTGCTGGTGAGTCGGTAGCCTTCCGTGTTCGACGAGTTTTGGCTGTGCTGGTAGGTCACCGCCACCGTCCCACGTCCAAGGAGGGCCGTGCTAAGCCTCAGATTAATCGAGTTGAACGTGTCATCGCGTCCGGCAACCACACCTGGAGCCGACGAAAGGTAATTGGAGGTTCCATGCTGGAAACCGACGTTCAGAAAGAACCGCCCCAAGAACCGCTGCTGCAACGATGCGCCTACACTGGAGTTTCGCGTGACTTGGTCAGCGACCGCCATGGTCAGCGTGATCTGAGCGAGATCGGGATGCTCGCGGGCGTGTTCGGCGTGCTCATGTAACTCGTGAAGTTCTTCTGACATCGTTGAGGCTCCTGGTTGGTTCTCGGTTCCCGTTCTCAGTTCTCGAAAAAGGCAGCCTCGCGGCTGAGAACTGCATGGGCTTGAGGATAACCCACGGCTGGCTATTCGCCCATTACTTTAATGATGACCTTGTCGCGCTGGCCATCGAATTCGGCATAGAAGATCTGTTGCCACGGTCCGAAATCGAGTTTCCCACCGGTCACCGGGACGATCACTTCGTGGTGGAGGATCAGCGATTTCAGGTGGGCATCTCCGTTGTCTTCGCCGGTATGGTGATGTTTGTAGTCGGGATTGAATGGAGCTAACGTTTCCAGCCACTGGTCAATGTCTTGGATCAGGCCGCTCTCGTTGTCGTTGACGTAGACTCCAGCAGTAATGTGCATGGCGGAGACCAGGATCATCCC
>CAVRNM010000206.1:0-8847 GCA_963722225.1 uncultured Verrucomicrobiae bacterium | reverse complement strand
CAGAGTTGTTCAAGCGTGGTCATGGTTCGGGAGGGGTTGATGGAACAGGCGGCAGCATAACCGAAGTTGGGTCGGCCGGCTTGGACGGCCGTGCTTTTGTTTGGGACTTTGGTGCTGGCGGCCAATGGCCGTGACGGTACCCGCCAGGGGTCTGGCCGGTGCGCTTGTGGATGACCCGCGTAAAATAGCTATGGACATATCAGGGCAGGACCAGCTGATCGATGTAGGCGTTCTCAAACCCCGGGTGCAGGTTCAGTTCGATTTCCTTCATCGCCCGGCACGCGGCGGCCATTTCGTCAAGCAGGCTGCGATCGTTCAACGCAAGAAATGCTCCGCCCAGCGAGGCATTGCCGACCACCTGGATCTGCCGGGCTGTGAAACCGGGGAGCAGACCGCAGCCGATCGCGTGCTCAAGCGACAGATGCATTCCGAATCCGCCGGCGAGATAGAGCCGCTTCACGTCGCCCGGGGCGGTGCCGAGAAGCTCAAGCAGCGTCCCAATGCCCGCCGCAATGGCGGCTTTGGCCTGCAAGAGCTTGGCGACGTCCAACTCCGAGATAAAGATCGGACCCGAGGCGCCCCGAGGATGCAGTTGCAGCCTGCGGCCGTTTTTATCCGCCTGCACCAGGTCGCTGGCGCGGGAGCAAAAAGCGGCCTCAAACCGGCCGCCGGGCTGCAGGATGTTTTCCCGCCGCCCTTCCCAAAGAAAGTCAATGTAGGCGGAACCGCAGATGCCGAGAGGACGGTCGGTTTCGCCAATGAGGCCAAGTTCCGCCGTGAACGGCTCGGTCCTCAGTCGCACACGCTCGATCGCGCCCTGGACTGCGCGCGTGCCGCTCGACAGGCCGGCGCCTTCGAAGGCCGGTCCGGCCGCGGTCGAGCAACCGATCAGCCGGTCGCCGGCCTTCGCGATGATCTCGCCGTTGGTGCCCACGTCCACCAGCAGGGCCGGACCCTCGTCATAGATGAAGCCGGTGGCAACCATGCCGGCAGCCAGTCGGCCCCCACGTAGGCGGCGGGCCCGGGCAGCAGATGCACCTGGGCGGCGCCATCGCCAAACTCCAGACCGAGGTCATTCGGCGTGTACCGGCGGTGCGCGAGAAAGACCGGCCGGAACGGATAGACCCCCAGGGGCGTCGGATCCACGCCCGCGAGCAGGTGCAGCATCGTGGTGTTGCCGGCGACGGTCATGCCGCCGACCTCGCTTGGCGCCACCCCGGCATGGCCGCACGCTTCGGCCAGCAGTGGATTGATGGTCTCGGCCACCACGGCCCGCTGGAGCAGGCTGAGAGCTTCCGGCTTGGTGCCGCACAGCTGGATTCGCGTCAGCACGTCTTCCCCGAAACGGATCTGCTCATTAAAGGCCGAGGCTTCTGCGATCACCCGGCCCGTCGCCAGATCACACAGTAGCAGGGCGACCGTGGTCGTGCCCACGTCCACCGCCGCGCCGTAGCGCGCCTCGGGGACCAGGGGATCGTGCGCCCAGGGAATGTTGAGGCGGAATTCCGCCACCACCGCCGGCTCGTGGCGCAACAGCGAGCGCGCCGGCACCGACAACCGGGCGGGCTCCTCTCCCAGGCGCAGCTGGCACGACTTGCAGCGGGTCGCCGCATCGGGCGTGACCCTGGCGCCGTCGCGCAGGCGGCGCAGCGAACCGGAGCGCAACTCGACCTCGCACCCGCCGCACAGTCCCCGTCCTCCGCAGCGGGTGTTCAAGGCAAAGCCGCGATGTGCGAGCACTTCGGTGAGAGGCGACTCCGCCTCGCCGCCGGTCACGATGAGGTCGCGGCGCCCGTCGGGAGTTTCAAGCTCGATGCAGGTGTCAGTCACGGGGAAACTGGCGGCGGTTCTGCCCGGATGATCCGTTCGTCGGCGGTCAACGTGATGAGGTGGTGTGGGGGCACGATCAAAAACCGGCTGTCATCCCACGAGCCGGAGAGCAGGTCGCGCAGCAACGAGGCGTCGCCGGGCACCTGCTCAAACGACCAGCCCAGGCAGCCGGCACAGTGGCGGGTGTAATTCCTGCCACCCTCGGTGTCGCCGACGCCCAGGTCGACGTAGGCGGCCCGATCGTAATGGGCGAGTCCCTGCTGCTCGACTTCCATCAGGTAGTCCACCTCCTCTGGGGCGAACTTTCTGGCGTATTCCTGGCGCAGGAGCGCGGTGCGGTCGGGGCCGGGCGGAGCATGGCTCCTGATCCAGCCGGGCGAATACCAGTAGGTGCCCGGGTGATCGCGCAGTTGCGCGGCATAGCGCTCCTTGTCACCCAGAAACAGGGTCACACAGTCATGGGCCCGGGCGAGGACCAGGGGGCAACGCGGATGGCGCAGGTTTTCCACGCCGCGGCTGCAAAGACCATAGACCAGGGCGATGGCCTCGATGCCGGACCGGGCCTCGGCCTGGTCCACCGCCGCCTGCAACTCCCGCTGGAGCCGCGCCGGCTCGTTGTGCAGCCCCTGCGGCAGGATGATCAGGTCGCGCACATGGGAAAGATCCCGGATCAAGCGGCGCACTTCCTCTTCAAGCACGGCGCAGGCGATGACAGCCAGGGGAGGGGCGAGGCTCATGGGCGACCATGCCTTGGCGACTCACGGCCCGGGGCCGTCGACGCGCCAGTGCCAAGGCGGAATGAAGCTGGTTCAAGCGGGTGCACCCGAAAAGAAAGGATACGTCCGTCCAGCCACCACGGAAGTAAAAAACCGCATGGGCATGGTCAACCGGAGGCGCTCACCCCCCGCAGATCGGCGCGGACCGTGGCGTAGCTGGTGTCATAGGCGAGCGCGGCCGCATCCGGGGGGAGGCGGTGCACCCGACACCATTCGCGATAGAGGGCCGGCCACCAGTTCTCATGCCGCGTCAGGCCCTTGTCCCGATAGCTGTGCCAGTCGATCAAGACCTTGGACCAGCATTTATCGCCGTATTCGACCGCCTCCTTCGCCTGGCCGATCTGGCTGACGTACCAGTCGCGCCCGATGCGCGCATGCAGCACTTCGTCCGCCCAGTCGAAGTCCTGGATCATCGCAGCAAACGGATCACCGGAGGCCACACCCACTTCCCATTCGAAGCGCTTGCCCTTCCTCGGCATGAGTCCCTGCTCGATGAAGTAGAGCACGCCGTGCCGCTCCAGAGGGGTGAGTTGGGTGTTCAACGCCAGCGACCAGGTGAAGTTCACCCGGACGAACTGCTGCCAGTCGATGCCGGCGCGGACAAAGCCGATCTCGCCCATCATGGCGTGGCGTGCCTCGTCCCAAAGCTGCCGCGTCATGTCCCGGTAGTAATTCCACGGCTTGCCGGTGGTTTCCGTGATGATGCTCGCCATCATCTCGGGTACGTCGATTTCGCGCAGCCGCTTGTAATACATCATGAGCACCTTCGGGCCGGCGGGGAACTTTTCGTCATAGAGGAACACCTCGGCGTGCACCCCCATGTTGTAGGGATCGGGAAAACGCCCGTCGCGTCGCGGGACCGGGTCATAGACGTGCGGAATCCGGGAGAACTGCCGCGCGAGCGGGCCCGCCTCCGCCGGTTGCGCGCCGTCCAGACCGCCGGCCTGCTGCAGCAGGCGTCCCAGGAGCTCAAACCACGGGGTCAGCCCGGCGCGTTTCTCCGGCGGGACAACCCGGAGAAGACATCCGGTTCCGTACCCGAGCATCTCTTCGAGTTCAAGCAAGGCAAACCGGCAGATGCGAACACTCGGATGGTCGACGAGTCGGTTGGTTTCCGCCAGGTAACATCGGAGGCTGTCGCGCAGCGCGGGTAGGGCGTGTTCGTAGAGGCCGAGCAGCAGGGTCTCCGTGTCGGGTGCGGCCAGGATCTCGTCAAAGAACGCCTCGAGGGCAGGATGGGGCGCGACGTCCAGCCCCAGCGGCGGTTCCCGCATTTCGGCGACGCGCTGGCGCCAGGCCGCGGCGTGCTCGGCGCAATAGTAGGCGTGCAGACTGAACCCCATCTTGAGCTCGTAGATCGGCTCGGCGGTGAGCCGATCGACGAAAATCTGGTGCAGCCGGCGCCATGCCCAATGGTGGCGTTTCAACCGATCGACGCAGCAGTCGATCGAAAGGCCGACCCGCATGGCCTCGGGAATGGTGGCGATCCCAGCCAGGGGCGGAAGATCGCGATAAGAACGATAGGATGTCGGGTTCATGATTGCGGGCGGGGCAGTGCCGCCGGAAGACCCCCGGAGGATACCGTGATCCCGCCTGGCCGTCTCCGCCGCCGTTAACCAATTATGAGCTTTAATTGACGGTTTTGCCAGTAGGAGGCTGGCCGGACGGGAGTCCGACAGCCTCCTAGACGATGATGATTACGGGATAAATTTGGTGCCCTGCGATGCGCCCGCCAGGCGCGCCCGCTGGCCAACGCGGCGTACGAGCCGAGTCTCGACGTGCAAGCGGAGGAGCGACTGGCGCGCGTTGACACGTTTCTGATGCGAAGCTTCCGGGAGCCCTTGTCCCCCAACGCCGGAACGGGACGGTGAGACGCCTTCGGCAACCGGCCGAGAACAGGTGGCTTTGCCGCTATCCCTGGCTCCAGTCGGCCTGCGGCCTCCCTCCACTGGGGATGGACAAACTGAATCCATGACATCAACCTCAGCTGACTGTTCAGACTATCACTCCGAGTGGCTCGAGAAAAAGAGTCCGGTCGGTCAGGATCGGCGCTCGCTAGCATGAACCGAAAACAAACAGTCCTTGATGCGCTGGGTCACCGGGCCGGCCGGGTGGCGGTGGACAGCACGGTCCACAACATCCAGGCGCGGACGCCGGCCGAGAACGTCGTCGCGATGCTCAAGGCGGTGCGCGCCTTCAACGCCGGGTTGTGAAGCGGCGACTAAATCCATGGACCGGCGGCATCGCTCTTGCAGAACTTTGGAACCACGGTAGGCAGTCCATCGCTGGATTCCGCTTTGGACGCTTTTCCCAACCCCGCCCACCATGCCATCCCTGCACCATGCGCCCCTGCTCGCCGCTCCCGGCGGCGGTGGCGTTCACGACGTGATCCTGCAGCTGGCGGGAGTCGATTACCTGATCCTCGGCGTCTATTTCGCCTTCGTGATCGCGATCGGATGGATCCTGCGGAAATATCTCAAGACCAGCGCCGATTTCTTTGAGTCCGGCCGCTCGCTGCCGGCGTGGATCTGTGCGCTGGGCTTTATTGGCGCCAATCTCGGGGCGCAGGAGGTCATCGGCATGGCGGCGTCGGGGGCCAAATACGGGATTGCCACGTGCCACTTCTATTGGCTGTGCGCGATCCCGGCCATGGTTTTCGTCGGGGTTTTCATGATGCCGTTCTATTATGGCTCCAAAGCGCACTCCGTGCCCGAATACCTGAAGTTCCGCTACGACGAGAAAACCCGGGCGTTCAACGCGGTCTCTTTTGCCGTGATGACGGTGTTTTCGTCGGGCATCTCGATGCACGCGCTGGCCCTCCTGCTCCACTCGATCCTCGGGGTGGATTACAGCCTCTGCATCGCGGTTTCGAGTCTCATTGTGCTGGTTTATATCTACACCGGCGGGCTCACGTCGGCGATCTACAACGAGGTGCTGCAGTTCTTCCTGGTCGTGCTGGGCCTGCTGCCGCTGGTGCTGCTGGGACTGAAAGACATCGGAGGTTGGAACGGCCTCACCGCGCAGCTGCAGGGCTACTCCGCGGCGCGGGGCATGCCTGGTGGCTGGACGCACTTGTGGGCCAATCTGGGCAGTGCCAAGGCAAACCCGATGGGCATCGAGTGGACGGGCCTGGTGCTGGGGGGCGGTTTCGTGGGCGCTTTCGGCTACTGGTGCACCGATTTCCTGGTGATTCAGCGGGCGATGGCCGCCAAGGATATGGGTGCGGCCCGCCGGACGCCGCTCCTCGCGGCTTTTCCAAAGATGTTTTTTCCCGCGCTCGTAATTCTGCCCGGCATGCTCGCCATCGCGCTCTTCCAGAAAGGCGCCGGCTTTAATCTGCCGCCGGCCGCTGATGGCACGCCCAATTACAACATGGTGGTTCCGGCGATGCTGGCCCAGTACTTTCCCAACGGCATGCTGGGCATCGGGCTCACCGCCCTCATGGCCTCTTTCATGTCGGGCATGGCGGGCAACGTCACCGCCTTCAACACCGTTTTCACCTACGATTTGTACCACAGCTACCTGAACAAGGGCGCCAGCGACGCGCATCTCGTCCAAGTGGGCCGAATGACCACGGTGGTCGGGCTGCTGGTCAGCGTGGCCTGCGCCTACACGGCCCGGCAGTACAACAACATCATGGACCTGCTCCAGCTCGTGTTCGCCTTCGTCAATGCGCCCCTCTTCGGAGTCTTTCTGCTCGGCATGTTCTGGCGGCGCACCACGGGCCACGGCGCTTTCTTCGGGTTGCTGCTCGGCACGGTTTCAGCCGCTGTTTTCCACGGCCTGACGCTGCCGGTCGGCGAGGCGGTGGGCATCAAGGGTGGCTGGCTCGGGGCGCGCTGGTTCTTCGCCAGTTCAATGGCGCAGAACTTCTGGATCTATATTTTCGCCTTTTTCGGCTGCTTCGTGAGCGCCACCGTAATCTCGCTGGCGACCACACCCAACAAGACGGACGACCAGCTGCGCGGCTTGGTTTATTCGCTTACCGAAAAGATCCGCGACGCGCACACGAAGTGGTACGCGCGACCGGCCATCCTCGGCGTCGTCGTCCTCGCTGGGGCCCTGGTCCTCAACATCATCTTTTGGTAACCGCCAGACACTTATTGCATGCATCTCGATGTTCGCCTCCCCCTGGGCCTGCTTTTCCTCCTCCTCGGCCTGATCCTGATTGTCTACGGCCTTACCTCCGGGCCGGCAATCTACGCCCAGCATTCGCTCGGCCAGAACGTGAACCTGCTTTGGGGCGCCGTGTTCGCATTGTTCGGCGCGGTGATGCTGGCCTTTGCCCGCCGAGGGAAGCCGGGTGGATAGCGACCAGGCTCCTCAATTGACATTTTCAAGGCTCGCAATGGGCGGCCGGTAGACCCGGATGGCGCGGATCATCGGCGGATTCGGTCCGCGTGCGATCAGTTCCAACCGGTGCCTTCCATTCGCCAGCCCGAGCGCCAGGGTGGTGGCCTGTTCGCGGGCGCGGTCCTCCAGGGGGGGCTCGCGGAAAACGTCCGCGAACATGGGCAACACGCTCCAGGTCACTTCGAAGCCCGGCGGCGTCGGCTCGTGGCGCAGAGCAAAGGAGCGGGCGAAGGTCCAGTCTCCCGGCTCGATCACGACGCGGCCGGACCTGGACACGAATCGCTCCGTGCTCACCCCGCCGCCGTCCGGACCCGTGCGCGAGCCGGCCACCTCAAAGCGCAGGCGCGACTCGTCCGCATTCACTTCCAGGATACGCATGGTCCAGTTCTCGGCCAGAAGCGGCTGCTCCGCGCCGATTCGGTTTACCGCGGGCCAGTCCACGCTGAAAGTGTCGCTGGGTCGCGTAATGTGATAGAGTTCAGGCCGGTCCGAAGGGCGCTGGCCGTCAATGCGGACTTCTGCCTCGGCGCCGTAGCGGGGATCCGCCCAGCCCGCGATGGCGTCGACGCGATTGCCCTCGAATTCCAGCTCCAGCCTGCCGTTCACCCATTGGATATCGCGTCCGATCTCATAGCTGCGCGCGAGGTTCTCCCAGGGCTGGCGCGGCAGCGAGGGATCGTATCTCAGGTGGCGGCCCGTCAGCTCCGCCACCAGATAGTCGCCCTGAAAATTGAAGTGGGTGCCATCATTGAGGAGATCCTCCGGCTTCAGGGCGTTGGCCTTCAGGTACCCGAGGTAGGGCCCGCGCACGTCGGCGAGCTCGCAGCCGTAGCGGGCGGCCAGGGCGGGAAGCCACTCGGCGTTGTGCCGCCGCATCCACCGGTACGTGTGCAGCTTCCCGGGATCGGTGGGCTCGGGTCCGACCGTCAAGGCGTCCGGCCGGTCATTCTGGATCAGGATCTCGGCCGTGGTGTGGCGCCGGATCTCGCCGATGATGTGCTCGTAGTCGGGCTCGCCTCCGAAATCGTGGAAGATGACCAGATCGGGATAGGAATCGAAGACGTCGTGCGGCAGCGTGCGCTTGAGGATGTCGGAGGCATAACCCCCGATGGCGCGGTTGGCGAACGTGATGTCGGCGTTCGGGAAGCGCGCGCGCAGATCGTCCGCGACGGTCCGCGTCCATTCCTGCTTCGTCAGCGACTGGCCGTAGAACAGGACGCGCACAGCGTGGCGCCTTTCCGGCGTGCTGGTGGCCAGCAGCGTCATCGTGCGCTGGACGCCCGCGCCGAACCGGGAGGCGTCGGGATCCGCGGCCGGGGCAGGAAACGAGGGCCGTTCAACCCGCAGGGGCAGGTTGGCGGTCGCGGCATTGCCGTGCCCGTCGCGCACGTAGGCGAACAGGCGGTAGGCGCCCTCCTGCTCCGGCAGGCGGAACGTGGCCCGATTGCCGGTCGTCGCCAGCACCAGCCCTTCGATGGGCGGAGTGGGCTCCTCGCGGTCGCCGCCGACCTTGGGGTCGCCGCTCACGTCCAGCCGCAGGTCCCAGCTGTACTGGAGCGCATCTCCGTCCGGATCCGAGGCGTCCAGGCGGCATTGCAGCACCGCCCCCGGGGGCAGGACCGCCGGCCCGTGCACCGCGCCGTTTTCCGAGGTGACCTGAATCGCCTCCGGGCTCAGGCGGGGGCAGCGGTTGGCGGGCCAGCTCCCGCTCCAGAGATGGGTCATGACGTCCACTGCCTCGGTCCGGCTGCCGTCTTCCAGGAACATGCCGTACCACGTGTGAGTCTTCTCGTGGTGCTGCGCCCAGTGAAACACGTAGGAGCCCAGGCACAGGGGCCGGCCCTGGACGGCATGCTCGTAGGCCCGGCGGTAGAACTCGGCCTTTTCA
>CAVRNM010000205.1:0-9402 GCA_963722225.1 uncultured Verrucomicrobiae bacterium | reverse complement strand
CCACTTTCACCTGGCCTGCGGCCGTGGCCGTGGATGCGTTGGGCGACGTTTATGTGGCGGATTATGGAGACCGCGAGATCCGGAGGATCGTCCTGACGCAACAATCGGCTCCGCTGATCACCTGGACGGCTCCGGCGGCGATCACCTACGGCGCGGCATTGTCATCGGCACAACTCAACGCGACGGCAAACGTGCCGGGCACCCTGGTCTATGCGCCAGCGGCTGGTACTGTGCTCAACGCGGGCACTCAGATCTTGAGCGTGACCTTTACGCCGACTGACGCGACAGACTACACTGGCGCGATTGCGAACCAGACTCTGATCGTGAATCAAGCAGTCCCGGTGATCACCTGGACGGCTCCGGCGGAGATTGCCATCGGCACGCCATTGTCAGCGGCGCAGCTCAACGCCACGGCGAATGTGCCGGGCACGTTCGCCTACTCGCCGTCGGCGGGCACCGTATTGAATCCGGGCACACAATCCTTGAGTGTGACCTTCACGCCAACCGATGACACGGATTACTCCGGCGCGACTGCGACCCAGACGTTGCTGGTGGTCCCTGTTCCATCGGCGCCAACGGCGGGACCGGCTGGTGACGTGATTGCCGGCCGATTCACCGCCATCTGGGACCCAGCCGCCGGCGCGACGGGCTATCGGCTCGATGTCTCAACCGATAGTGCATTCAGCACCTTTGTCGCCGGTTATCAGGGTCTTGATGTCGGCAATGTCACGGAAGCAAATGTCACCGGGCTGGACCCCGCCACGACTTATTACTATCGGGTCGAAGCTTACGATGCTTCCGGCATCGGCATAAGCTCCAGCACAATCACGGTGACCACCAGCCCGACGGTCGTCGTTGCGGCGCCTCTTACCGTGAGCACGCTGGCGGGCCAGGCTCTGACCTATGGAACCGCAGACGGGACAGGCGGCGGCGCCCGATTCTATTTCCCCTCGGGCGCGGCTGCCGACAACGCCGGCAACCTCTATGTCGCAGACGCCAACAACCACACGATTCGCAAGATTGTCACGGGAACCGGCACCGTGACCACGCTGGCCGGCCTGGCCGGAAACTCTGGAAATGCGGATGGAACCGGCAGCGCCGCACGCTTCGACAATCCCTCGGGCGTGGCAGTCGACGGCGCCGGGAACGTATTTGTCGCCGACACCATGAACAACACCCTGCGCAAAGTGACTGCTTTGGGCGTGGTGACCACGCTGGCCGGTACGCCGGGCACCAGCGGGAGCGCGGACGGCACGGGCAGTAACGCACAATTCCAAGGGCCACAAGGTCTGGTGGCCGACCTCAGTGGCAATCTTTATGTGGCCGATACGAATAACCAGATCATCCGTAAGGTGGTGCCTTCGACTGGGGAGGTAACAACCATCGCCGGCTTGGCCGGGAACCACGGCAGCGCGGATGGCACCGGCAATGTCGCCCGATTCAACTATCCTTCCGGCATCGCCATCGATTCAGCGGGCAACCTCTATGTCGCGGACACGGAGAACAACACCGTCCGTGCGATCACCCCTGCCGGGCTGGTCAGTACCCTCGCGGGTCTGGCTGGAAATTCCGGCGGCGCAGACGGCATTGGCAGCACGGCAACATTTGACAGCCCGTCGGCGATTGCTGCTGACCTCTCGGGCAACGTCTATGTGGCGGACACCGGCAATTTCACGATTCGAAAGCTGGTTCCCGTAACCGGATCAGTGAGCACGCTCGCCGGCCTGGCAGGCACCAGTGGAAGTGCCGATGGCATTGGATCAGCAGCCCGTTTCTTCCAGCCTGCTGGCATTGCGACAGACAATAATGGGCCCCTCTACGTCGCGGACACCGACAACCACACGATCCGGCTGGGATTATTGGCAACAGCTCCTTCCATCCAGACGCAGCCACAAAGCCAAACAGTCATTGCTGGCAGTGGCGTGCAGTTCTCCGTCATGGCCTCCGGGCGTCCAGCGCCGGCCTACCAATGGTATTTCGACGGCGCAGCAATCAGCGGCGCTGTTGCTAGCTCTTACAGCCTGGGAAGCGCCCAATCTGCCGACGCCGGAAGCTATACGGTCGCGGTCACCAATACCTTGGGAAGCGTGACCAGCAGCCCGGCAACGCTCACGGTGAATGCGGTAACTCCGCCACCCAGCAATGGTGGTGGCGGAGGAGGAGGGGGTGGTGGCGCTCCAAGTCTGTGGTTCATTTTCATGCTCGCCCTGGGTGGCGTTGCACGATGGGCGGAGCGTAAGCCGGGTTTCCTTATTCGAAAGCGCTGAGCAGGATATCGATTTGGCGGGGTGTCTGGACGCCGTGAAGGATGCACCGTTACCGGACCGCGCAAGGGAACGGCCCCCGCTCGTCGGGCATTGGGGGGAAAAATCTGGAGGAATGCGTTTCGGTTTTTTTACCCGGAGAAGACCCGCAACAACGGAACTGCCACAGTGAAGGGGGGCTCCAGTCGGGCCCGTCAATCTATCCTAACGCTGATCGTTAACGCCTGCGGCGGCGACCGCCTGCACGAAGGTCTGCGACCAGGCGGGGCTGGGCGGTCGCGGCGATCCCCGCGGGAGCGAGGCTCACCGTGACACTGTCGCCCACCTTCGGCTGGTTCACGGACCGGTAGCGGATGGTCAGCGCGCCGACCGGTTGGGTCATGTCCACCGTGAGCGTGAGGTAGCCGAAATCGATGATCGGCGGCGTCGCCAGGGTGTAATTGCCGATGGTGGTCCCGGCCGGCGGCGCCGCGGTCTGCGGCGGCGTGGCGGCAAAGCCGCCGCTCCCCGACACCACGTAGGGGATGGCCCGGCCGAGGCCGGGCACGCTGCGGGAGAACCGCTGGTACAGGTGTGCGTGCCCGGAGAGCACGGCATCCGGCCAGAGCCCCGCGGCCTGGCAGGCCGCGTCGATGTCCGCGGCGAGCCCCACGGTTCCCCCGTGAGCGGCGTCCACCGACGCCGGCGGGTGATGGACGGCAATCACCACCGCCTGCGCGCCAGCGTCGCGCGCGGGTTTGAGCCGCGTCAGCTCCGCCTCCAGGAAGGTCGCCTGCTCGTCGCCAATTGTCGGATACTGGCCCTGCATCGATGAAATCACCCCCGGCCCCTCGAGCACATTGCTGTAGAGGCCGATGATCGACACGAAGGGGGCGTCCAGCGTGAAGTAGACGCCCGGCTGGGTCATCACGCTGCGCACGAGACCGCCCGCATCCGGCGACGGTCCGGGCGCCGCGGCGCAGAAATTGCGCAGGAACGCCTGGAGCGTGGGGACCTGGGGCACCGTCGGGTTCGGGCCGAACACCATGCCGTCATGATTGCCCGGGATGGCGAAGATGGGCCGGTCGTAGGCCCGGAACGGCTCGTAGAACTGGTCGTAGTAATACTGGCCCTCGCCGAAGTAGTAGACCACGTCCCCGAGGTGGAAGAAGAACGCCGGGGCGTCCGGCCCCCCCGGGCGGAGGTCCGCCGCCATGGCGTCGGCCACGCTGCCCTCCTGGGCCAGGGCCGCGGCCGCGGACTGGGTGGCGGAGACCTTGGCGGCGCCGGTGTCCCCGACGGCGTGAAACGTTATCGTCCTGGCAGTCTGGATACTCGCGACCAGGCCGGGCCCGGCGACGTCGGCCAGATTCAGGCGCGGCGGCGTCGCGCGCGGCGGCGGCACCGGCTGGACCTGCGCCTGGTGCAGCTTGAAGTAGGGCGAGTTGAAGTAGGCGGCGCTGGTGTTGTCGACCTGGAAGGATGACTCGTCCGCGCCTGGCACCGGGTCCGCGAACAGGCGGCCGCCGCCGCCGACCAGGGCGGGCGGATGGAGATTTCCCGGGGCGGGCCGGGCGGCTGGGCGGGGAGCAGCCCTCAGGCGGGGTTTTCTTTTCATGGGGGCGCCCTTCGCGAATTCTGCGGGGAGGCGGATCCGCCGAAACTGGCCAAAAGCACGGCGCCGATCGGGCTGCCCCAGCCGGTGCATGCGTCCCAGCCTTTGCCCGCCGCGTAGCCGCCGATGTTGCCAGTGGTGTCATTGTTGCCCTGGACGATGTCCCTGAAGCCGCCGGCGGTGCCGAGCTTGGCGTAGAGGAGCGGATTGAAGTACCCGACCGGCGTGCCCAGGCTCTGATTGATCCGGGCCAGCAGGCCCGCCCAGAGCGGAGCTACGGCACTCGTGCCGCCGACCACGGCGTTCTTTCCTCCGTAAAGGATCTGGTAGCCCGTCTGGGGGTCCGCGTCGCCGCACACATCGGGAACGCCGCGCCCGACGTGGCCTCCCGGGTTCACCGAAGGAGGCACGATGCCGGACTGCCAGTTCGGGAGGGGATTCATGTCGCTGATGCCGCCGCCGCCTCCGGAGCCAGGGCCGTCATTCCACACCACCTCATTCGCGATCTGGCCGCCCGAAGCCATCAGCCTGGTGCCGCCGCACCCCAGCACGTAGGGGCTGGCTGCGGGGAAATCGACGTGCGCGTGGCCGTCGCCGATCTGTTCGTTGGATCCGTCGTCGCCCGAGGCGGCGAGCACGGATACCCCCAGGGCCGCCGCCGACTGCAGCGTCTCGTTCACGGCCTGCACCGTCTGCTGGGTCCATTCAAAACCCTGGACCGGCTCCCCCTCGGCAAAGCCCCAGCTGATGGAGATCACCGATGGCTTGTTCGCGGTGTCGTTCATCGCCTTCGTCAGGACGTCCACCCAGCCCTGTTCCGTAAAGGGAGCGAAATAGACGACGATCTTGGCGCCGGGCGCCACCGCGCCCGCGACCTCGATATCCAGCGCCACCTCGCCGTCCGCGTCTGGATCCTTGCCCGGGCTGTTGCTGACTCCGTCCACCGCCACGCTGGTGACAGAGGGAACGGCGATGCCCAGTTTGCCGAAGTAGGCCTTCAAATCGGTCGCGCGGTAGCCGCCACCGAATTCAATAATGCCGATGCACTCGCCGGTGCCGTCCAGGCCCGGGGGAAAATTGTACAGCCCGGCGACCTGTGGCGCCGTAAACGTGCTCGCCGGCGCGGGCGCTTTTCCGCGGGATCGGCTTAGCCTCCGGACAAGGTGCGGGCGGGCCTGGCGGCGGTTGTCCAGCCCGAAGACGCCTTGCACCACGTCCGCCACGCTCGCCGGGAGGTGGATGCTCCCGATGCGGCCGCGATAATTGCCATCCGGGTGGCTATATTCCATCAGCTTGACTTGAAACGCGGCGCTCAGCGCCCTGACCGTGCCGGAAAGCTTGACGTTGCGCTCGGCCGGGTTGGCCGACAGCACCTTGAGTCCGTGCTTGGCGGCGAACGACCTGACCCTGGCCAGGTCCGCCGGGGCCGCGCCGTTGGCTGCGGCAAACTCCTCGCGGCTGAGATAGCGCCGCTGGAGCGGCGGCAGGGCGCCGATCTTCTCCGCCGGGGTCGGCGTAGGGTTGCGCGAGCGCACCCGGACGGTAATCTCGAGGCGTTCCCCGGGATCGGCGAGGCCGATGAGACGGGATCCATGCCGCAAGGCGCGCTCGCTGCCGACCAGACGATTGAAAACTCTTTTTGCTGGCATCTGTTACTCCTTTCACGCGTTTGGTTTTGCTGTCGTGGAAAAAATGCCGGGATGCCCCCGGGGCCGAAAGGCGGCAGCACCCGTCCAGCCGTCTCGGAGAATTGGGGCCTCAGCCTTCCACGGTCCGCCTGTCGAATCCGGCGCATCCCAAGCGATCGCTGCTTGCTAGGGGGCTAGGATTGTCGTGCATCACGAATGTTGGCATGTTCGCACTGCCGCCGTCCACGGGCACCTCAGTCATCAATCGGCGGGGGCAAGAGGAAGAAGCCCAAAGGAAGCGCATTTTCAAGTATCGGAGTTCGATTTTGGCGATACTTCTGCCTGCGCCCGGCCCCGGTCTGCTAGCGTTTGATCCGGTCGAGCGCGAATCGCCGGGCAGTGGTGAACGTTCTGTTGAAGGGTTTAGCCATGACGAGACCACGCCGTCGTCTGCCGACGCCCCGGCGGACGGGAAAGAGGCGACACGGCGATAAGCCTTCGGTCTCGCTTGCCAGCTGCGGAAGCTCGCTCTCCCTTCAATGGATCGCAATTTATCTCGGGCAAGGGCAGAAACCCGATCTGTCCACCAGTTTAGTGCCGGTCACCCGCGGTTGCGGCGGCGACTGCCTGCACAAAGGTTTGCGCCCGGGCGGTGATCACAGCCCAGTTCTTCTCCTTGAGCGATTTCCCGTCGACCAGCGCGCTGCCGGCGGCACAGGCGGTGGCGCCGGCCTTGAGGAATTCGCCGATGGTGGCGGGCGTCACCCCACCGGTGGGCACGAGGTCGATCTGGGGCAGGGGCGCCTTCACCGACTTGATGTAGGCCGGGCCGAAGAACTCAGTCGGAAATACCTTCACCGCGTCGGCACCCGCCTCCCACGCACTGAGGATCTCGGTCGGAGTGAGCGCGCCGGCGAACACCGGCACGCCATAACGCCGGCAGAGGGTGATGACGTCCGGCCGCAGGGCGGGCGTGACAATGAACTTGGCGCCGGCCAGGATGCCCGCCCGTGCGGTCTCGGCATCGAGGACGGTGCCGAGACCGAAGAGGAAATCCGGGAATTCCGCCACGGCCTGTTCGAGCATGGCCAGGGCACCGGGCGTCGTCATCGTCAGCTCGATGCTGGTGAGTCCGCCGGCGGCCAGCGCCCGGGCGCAATCCAGCAGCCCGTCGGGACTGTCGGCACGTATGATGGCGACGAGTTTTTCCGTTTTGATTCTCGTGAGGGCGTCTACCGTTTGCATGGATTCGGCTAAAAAGAACCTCAATCTCGCTTGTTCAGCAACGCTCAAAGGGCGACCTGGATCAGCGCACCACGCGGGAGTTGCCGCCGGCCATCGTCTTTTCCACCTCGCGGCGGGTGGCCATTGAGGTGTCGCCTGGTGTGGTTGAGGCGAGCGCGCCGTGCGCCGCGCCATAGTCGACCGCCTTTTGGGGATCGTTGAACTCGAGAAACCCAAACTGGAGGCCCGATGCGAAGCTGTCGCCGCCGCCCACGCGGTCGAGGATCTCCAGCTCCGGATACTTCCGGCTTTCGTAGAACCGGCCGTCGTGCCAGAGGACCGCGCCCCAGTCGTTTTTTGTCGCGGTGATCACCCTGCGCAGGGTGGTGGCGGCGACCTTGAAATTGGGAAACTCGGCGGCGGCTTTCTGGATCATCCGCTTGAACGCCTCCGTCTCGATGTTCGCGATGTTGAGGCCAAGTCCCTCTACCGCGAAGCCCAGGCAGTCGGTGAAGTCCTCTTCGTTGCCGATCATGACGTCAACGTACCGGGCGATTTCGCGGTTGACCTCCTGCGCCCGCGGCAGCCCGCCGATGCCCTTCCAGAGCGAGGGCCGGTAGTTGAGATCGTAACTCACGACCGTGCCGTGCCGCCGGGCCGCCTGGACCGCCTCCAGGGCCAGGCGGGCGGTGGTCTCGGACAGCGCGGCGAAGATCCCGCCGGTGTGGAACCAGCGCACGCCGAGCCGGCCGAAAATGTGGTCCCAGTCGAAGTCGCCGGGCTGGAGCCGGCTGACAGCGGTGTGGCCGCGGTCCGATACGCCGACCGCCCCGCGGAGGCCGAAACCGCGTTCGGTGAAATTGAGGCCGTTGCGGACGGTGCGCCCGATGCCATCGTCCTCGCGCCACCGGATGAAATCCGTGGCGACGCCGCCCTGCATGACCAGGTCCTCGACCAGGCGGCCCACCTCGTTGTCGACGAGGGCCGTGCACACCGCGGTTCTGAGGCCGAAACATTTCCGGAGGCCGCGCGAAGTGTTGTATTCGCCGCCGCCCTCCCAAACCGTGAAATGGCGGGTGGTGCGAACCCGGCCCTCGCCCGGATCGAGGCGGAGCATGATTTCGCCGAGGGAAATCTGGTCAAACGTGCACTGGTCGGCGGGCTTGATCGTCAGCGTCATGGGGAGAATCATCTGGAATCCACCGTCGGAGGCGAGCCGTCAGGACCGTCGGTGTCGCCTGATTGGAAAGGGATTAACGACAGTCGTGAATTAAGGTGGAGCGGCTTGTCCCCAAGAGGCTCTGGGCGCGTTGCCCGTTCGACTTCGCTCAGGGTCACGAGCCTGGTCGAGGGAGGGACAACGCGCACCACCGTTTCGGCGGTGGCGGCGTCGAGCCATACGAAGGGCAACCGCATGGATCCGGATTACCGGGCCAGCCAGCCGCCGTCAACCGCCAGCGTGCAGCCATTGACGTAGTCGGACGCCTCGGAGGCCAGGAAGACGACGGCCCCCTTGAGGTCATCGGGGGTGCCCCACCGGCCGGCCGGAATCCGCTCGAGAATCGCGTTGGCGCGCCTGGCGTCCGCCCGCAGCGGCGCGGTGTTGTCCGTCACCATGTAACCCGGCGCAATCGCATTGGCGTTGATGCCCTTGGCGGCGAGTTCGTTCGCCATCAGGCGGGTCAGACCCTGGACCGCGCTCTTGGACGAGGTGTATGACGGGACGCGAATGCCGCCCTGGAAGGACAGCATCGAGGCGATGTTGATGATCTTTCCCTCGCCGCCGCGGGCCACGACGTCGCGCACGAAGCACTGGCTCAGGAAAAAGACCGCATCGATGTTGATGTGCATCACGTCATCCCAATCCTTCTCGGAGAAATCGAGAAAGTCCGCCCGCCGGATGATCCCCGCGCAGTTCACCAGAATGTCCAGATGATCGAAGTGCGTCCTGGCCTGCGCGACCACCGCGGGAATCGCGGCCCGGTCGCCGAGGTTTCCGGCCACGGCGACCGCCCGGCGACCGAGCGTCTGCGCCTGCTTCACCGTGTCGTCTGCCGGCAGTATATCCACAGCGACAATGTCCGCGCCGGCCTCGGCGAGCGCGAGAGCCATGCCCTGGCCCAAACCGCGGGCGGCGCCCGTGACGATGGCGACTTTGCCGTCGAGTCTGAAACGATCGATTACTGAGCTCATAATATTTTGGAGTAGTCGGGGGATTAGTGCCCGCCCGGGCGGACGGAACGAGTGCGGCGCCTGCCGCCCGGTCAGCATTTCGGGCTGGTTCAGCGCAGTTCGCTGATCGGCGCCGGATCCATGTCGTGAAAGACCTGGTTGTCGCCGCCCATCGCCCAGCAGAAGCGATAGTTCCCGGTGCCGGCGCCGGCGTGGATCGACCAGGCGGGCGACAGCACGACCTCGCGGTCGCGAACGATCAGATGGCGCGTCGCCCGCGGTTCGCCCATGAGGTGGACGACGATTTGCGGACCGAGATCGAAATACAGGTAGATCTCGGTGCGGCGGCTGTGGGTGTGCGGCGGCATCGTGTTCCAGACACTGCCGGCCTCGAACTCGGTGAAGCCCATCACCAGCTGGCAGCTTTGAATCCCTTTTTGATGGATATACCGGCAGATGCGGCGGCGGTTGGCCAGCGCGGCCTCTCCGAGCTCCTGGATCTCCGCCTGCGCCCGGGTGG
>CAVRNM010000204.1:0-8112 GCA_963722225.1 uncultured Verrucomicrobiae bacterium | reverse complement strand
ACGCATCGCTGGACGAGCGCGCTGGACGGTGCGCTTGCTGGCGGAGAAACTGGTCGAACTGAAGATCGCCCCAGCGTTTCCCCGATGACCGTGCAGCGGTCGCTAAAAAAACCGAATTGCAGCCTCATCGGAGCAAATACTGAAGATCCCTCCGGACAGCAACGCGGCCTTCGTAGCGAACATGGAGGACGTGCTCGCGGTTTATGCTTTGCCATTCGACGCGCGGCGGCCGGTGGTGTGCATGGACGAATCCAACAAACAGCTCGTCGGCGAGGTGCATGCACCGATCGCTCCGGCACCCGGTTACCCCTGCCTGGTCGACCACGAAATGTTCGCAATGGGTCGCCGAAATCTTTGTGGACCTTGAGCCTCTGGCCGGCCGCCGGCACATCGAGGTGACCGAACAACGCACCCGACAAGACTGGGCACGGTTCATCCGAGGTCTGCTCGAAGAGCGTTATCCCAACGCCGATCAGGTTGTCCTGGTCATGGACAATCTCAACACCCACGCCGTCACTTCCCTCTACGAGACCTTCCCGCCCGCGCAAGCCCGGCGCTTGGCTGAGCGACTGGACATCCATTACACCCCGAAACACGGAAGCTGGCTCAACATCGCCGAAATCGAATTGAGCGCCCTCAACAGCCAGTGCCTCGACCGCCGAATCCCTGATCTCAAATCCATGCAGCGCGAAGTCGCCGCCTGGGAGGTCGCGCGAAATAACCGCGGAGCTCCCGTTAATTGGCGCTTCACCACCGACGACGCTCGCATCAAACTCGCTCGCCTGTATCCGAAACTATGAGTGAGACAAGGTACTAGATGACCCGGCCGGCGGAGTTCTCGAGGACAACGTGGAAGAGCACGGCCGTATCGGACTTGTCGGGCAGGTGTGAACAGAAACCGATGCCGACGTAGAAGGGCCCTTCGACATGCAGGTCAACGGCGGGGCCGACCTGATGCATGGGCTCGCCTTCCAAGCTGACGAAGAGCGCAAAGGAGTCGCCGTGCTTTTCAATGCCGATGCGTTTGGCCATAACCTCGTGGGTCCCGAGCCTCTCGCTACCAGGATGGCCCCGGCCTTCAATGCGCTGCTCCTCCTTGATATTCGCACCCTTCTCTGAACGCAGCGCCAGGTGGATGAGCCCGGCACCGTGCAGAGCGGCCATGGCTTCCTTGGAATCGTCATCAAGGTCCTGGCGAATTACGAGAACAGCCTTGCGGTCGCCATAGCCGTTCGGATTCGGGTACGTGATGTCGGCCGCGAGGGACACGTCGCCCGACATCTTCTTCCAGAGATAACGGAACTCGTCGCGGGTGTACCAGATGTTGTAGCCGGCAGAGTTGATCGTGTACTGCTTCGCGTTGGCGTCGTAACTGGCGCCGCCCGGCACCACCGCGCTGCCAATGTCCGACTGGCCCTCAAAAAGGCCGACCGGCATAGCGAGATTCTTGCTCGGCCGGTGAAAGTCCGCCGGTGGCGCCACCTGGACATGCGTGGCCGAGCCCGGCTGCGCCCAGGCGGGCACATTCGGGACTTCTCCGCGAAGCAGACTTGCTGCCGCACACAGGATCAGGGCCAGCGGCGAGGCTCGGCAGGCTTGTTTAATCCTGAAGTGAAAGACCGTCGTGGCGTTGTTCATGCGAAGTGTCTGGCGATATCAGTATTCTCCGACGTCGATGGGTTGCTCGTTGGAAATGGTGCGCAGCCGGGCTGCCCAGGCGGCAAGGACCGTGCTGCGTCCCGCCGGCGTGAGGCGGACGGGGGCATAGACGATGTGCGGTGCGAGGACGTCCCAGCCCGTGAACCGAAGGATCCCGCGCTGCATTGGGCGCAGGATGGCGTCAATGTCGCCGTTCCATCCGCCTTTTCGGTAGGCTAGCTCAGGTCCGCCGGTCGTGAGCGAAAGCAGCGTCCGTTTGCCCCGGAACACACCGTTCTCGTAAAAACGCTCTCCGCCGTAGGTGCGACCCATGGCGAAAACGCGGTCGACCCAGCCTTTCAGGATGCCCGGCAATCCGAACCACCACAGGGGAAACTGCCAGATCATCAGATCGCACGCCTCCATCTTGCGCAGTTCCGCTTCGACATCGGGTGCGAAGCCGCCGACCTCGGTGGCGTTCAGCTCCTCGATCTGCTGCTTGAAGTATTCCGCGTTCTTGACCGTCGTAAAGTTCCGGCGGTCCGACACGGGATCGAACGGCATCGCGTAGAGGTCTGACAGGACCACAGCGTGCCCCGCAGCACGCAGTGTGTCCTGCGCCGTCTGGAGCAGCGCGCCGTTGAAACTCCTGGGCTCCGCATGGGCAAAAACGATGAAGACTTTCATGAGTGGTCGGCGACGGGGGACGTTCGAGGCTGGCGATTATGCCGGGGCGCCTTCGGTTACGGCAAACCAATCCGTCGGCGTCCGCGTACCGGAGGCCCCTCCCCTTGGCGCCTGCCAGAATCGTCAGGCCCGCGAACCCGCTCTCAACATTGGGGAGAATACCGCGATCGAGGAGCGTTCATCCCACCAGCCAGGTTTGGCCGTCCACCGGCCCGGCCAATGATCTATTGCCCCGGCGCCGGAAGTTGCTGCGAGGCGTCGTCCAGCACCAGCACCCAGTCGCCTTCTGCCGGAGGCGTAAAATCCTTCGATCCCTCCGTGGCAAAGGTCCCGGCCGCGGTCGCCTTGCCCGTGCGCGGATCAAACCACCAGGCATTGGCCCGCCCATTTGCCAACTTCGACAGGTTCACGGTGACGGCGCGGGCGGTGGGCAGGTAGGCGATGACCATGCCACCATCAGGCGTGGCCGCTGCCGTCAGGTAATCGAGCCCCCAGAATTCTCCCAGTCCCCCGGTGACCACCTGATGGTCCTTGTCGGGCACCAAATCGTACCAAGGGCGCGAACGAAACAGCCGGCCCCAATGCATCATTGCCATCGATCCTGGCGCATCCATCGCGGCCTGCCAGCCGGGACTGAAATCCCAAAGGGGGTGGTTTCCCATCACATGACCGAACTCGCCGCAGAGCACGGCCCAATAGGCCTGGCGACGAATCTGCACAGCTGAGGAATTGTGTTCCCCCTCGTAGATCGACTCGATCAGAAAGAGCGGCATTACCGGTTTGCGTTCGTAGTCCCAGGTCAGGCGGAGGTGCACGATCTCGTAGGCATATGAAGTGCTGACCTGGAGCCACGAACCGGGATATTGCTCGGCCGGGGCGGAGTCCGAGTGGCAGTGCGCGGTCATCAAATGGCGTCGGTCGAATTCCCGGATTCCGTAAGCGACCATGTCGACATTCTCCCGGGCCGGACCGGGGTCGCGGTCGCCCCCCATCACCCAGATGATGTTGTCGAAGTCCTTGTAGCGCTGTCCGAGGAAGCGGCCGTAGGCCAGGCATTTCTCCGGACCATTCGCCATGACTTCGTCGTAGAAACCCTCATCCAGTCCGGGGTATCCCAGGTACACCGGCGCCAGCAGCACCACCAGGCCGTTCTCCGCGGCCTTGCGTATGACCCAATCGGCGTGCGCGAAATATCTCTCATTCTGCACGGTCCAGTCCGACATGCTCGGGAAGGGAGCTTCGCCATAGACGTTCCGGGGCGCGTTCCTGGCAAACTTGTGCTCGATCAGGTTGACCAGGATCGCGGTGAATCCCTTCGCGCGGCGGTTCTGAAAATACGCCTCCGCCTCCTCGTTCGTGGCGTTCACGATCACCGACCAGCCGGCGTCACCCTGGAGCAGGAACGGGACATCGTGGCGGTCAACGAGGTAACGGTGGTTCCCGCTGATGCGGAAAGGCGCATCAGCGTCGGTGGGCTGCGCGGAACCGCCGGCCGCAAACGCGGCCAGGCCGGCCAGCAGCAGCCAGCCAAGGCCTCGGGAAAAGGGCCCCATTGGGATCGTTTTCTTTTCAGGTCGATCAGGGAACTTCATGGCGGGTGGTTTTCACAGTTTGGACGTGGCACGTGGCGGCTTCACCCGGCGCAAGGCGCCTGAGAATGCTCGTGTGAAGACCGTCATCCTGAAGTCGGGAAAGAAACTGCCAATCTTGCCCGTGGATGGCGAACCTGATCGGGCCCGGCCACGATCGGCGTCCACGTGCCGGAGGCTCCCTCCCCTCTGCGCATGCCAGAATCGCCCGGCCCGCAAACCTCGCCCTCCACAGCATGGAAGAACATCCGCCAGGGAGGAGCGTCGTTCCATCGGTTGGTTCTCGCCACCCCCAGGAGGGCGCTGTCAATTCACGGCGGTCCCGCGCCGGCACATCGGGAACGGGACCGGCAATACGCTTGCGGAAGCGATCAAAGTCAACCAACAGAGTTTGCTCAGACCCGCCCAGCCAATGAACCAAGAGCAGCGCGCGTGTCATCACCCCGCTCCCAGCCAACCCCTCAGGTCCTTTCGATGAGACCCACACTCCCAATCGTCCTCCTGAACGTCTCCCTTGCGATGGCCGTTCTCCCCATCCACGCGGCGGAGCCCCCCGCCCCGCCGCCTTCGACTTCCAGGGTCGAAATCCTCACTCCGCCGGCCCCGGCGACGCCCCGGATCAACGGGCCCACGGTTTTCGGCGTGCGTCCCGGGAATCCGTTCTTCTATGCCATCCCCGCCACCGGCGAGCGCCCGATGCAGTTCAGCGTCATTGCGCTGCCCGGCGGCCTCTCGCTCGATCCCGCCACCGGTGTGATCACGGGCCGGCTTCCCGCGGGCGGCGAATATCCCGTCACGCTGCAGGCGAAAAACAAACTCGGTTCCGCCGCGAAGCGTTTCACCATCAAGTGCGGCGAGGCGATCTGCCTGACTCCACCCATGGGCTGGAACAGTTGGAACTGCTGGGCCGAAACCGTCAGTCAGGAAAAAGTCATCCGCTCCGCCCGCGCCCTGGTCGGCCTCCGGGCTGGCGCAGCACGGCTGGTCCTACATCAACATTGACGACGCCTGGCAGGGCACGCGCGGAGGGTGATTCAATGCCATCCAGGGCAATGGCAGAATTTCCCCGCATGAAGCAGCTTTGCGACGAGGTGCATGGCTTGGGCCTGAAAATCGGGATCTACTCCACGCCCTGGATCACTTCCTACGCCGGATTCTGCGGCGGATCTTCCGATGACGCCAAAGGCGCCTGGTCCTGGCACCGCCCAGGAAGGAACCCAACTGGCGCCACGGGGCCCACGCTTTTCTCGAAAATGATGCCCGCCAGTGGGCCGCCTGGGGCTTTGACTATCTGAAATATGACTGGAACCCGCTCACCGTCGATCACGCCCGCGCCATGTTCCAGGCCCTGCGCGCCTCGGGCCGTGACATCGTCTTCAGCCTGTCCAATTCCGCCGATGTCGCCCTGGCCGCCGAATGGCCCAAGGTGGCGAATTGCTGGCGCACGACCGGCGACATCTGGGACTATTGGCAATACAGCGAACCCAGCTGGCGCTACGGCGTTTCGGAGATCGCTTTTTCGCAGGACGCCTGGGCGGCCTCCGCGGGGCCCGGCCATTGGAACGACCCCGACATGCTCGTGGTTGGGAAGGTCGGCTGGGGGCCCGCTTTGCACCCCACCAATCTGACCCCGGAGGAACAATATTCCCACATCACGATGTGGTGCATGCTCAGCGCTCCTTTGCTGATCGGTTGCGATCTGGAGCAGCTCGACACCCTGACCCTCGGCTTCCTGAGCAACGACGAGGTGCTGGCTGTCGATCAGGATGCGTTGGGCAGGCAGGCCACGCGCATCGCCACGGTCGGCGCCGTTGACGTCTACCTCAAGCCGCTTGAAGACGGCTCCCAGGCCATCGCTTTTTTCAACCGCAGCGGCACGAAGGAGGCCTTGGCGTTCAACAAATTCAACCGCCTCGGTTTTGGTGACGCTGTCCTGACCGCCCGCGACCTCTGGCGCCAGCAGGACCTGCCCGACGTGACGGGCGTTTTCTCCGGGGAGATCCCCGCGCACGGCGTGCGGCTGCTCAAGGTCGCCAGGAAACAGTGATCGAGCACTTCTGGTCCCCATGATCCGGACCGACCATCTGAGTTCTGGCTCAACGATTCTCGCAGCCGGGGCGGTGCTGCTGGTCGCCGGGCTGCTGCCCGCGGCGCTGGCGGATGATCACGTCTCGATCGATGCTTCCGCCGCGGGCCGCCAGCAGGTGATCGACGGATTCGGCACCTGCATCAGTGATACGGAGGGCCGACAGGCCTGGTGGCAAGCGGCCTATCTCGACGATCTGGGTGCTTCGATCCTGCGCGTTGACCTGGTGCCGCGTTTCCAGAGTCCATGGAGTGACTTCAATTACTACTCGCCCTGGTTTCTTGGCGAAGGGGCGGCGCCCTACGCGTTCAACTTCAACATCACGCCCGCGGAGACACCCCGCTATTATGTCGGCACTCCCGGCAACCCCGACGCCACGGAATTCACGAACGGGAAATATAACGGCCCCGAAGGCACACGCGCGCGCGCCTACACCAGCGCCGCTGACTACGGAAAGAACTTCGGCGACCGCCACGCCCCGATTGCGGTCATGGGCCCGAATATCGACGACAACATTGCGCGTTGTTTCAACCTTGCCGCCGAACAAACCGTCACCGCCGGCGCGATCATCGCCGCCGCGAAATCCCGCGATCCCGCGCTCGCCGGCTTCAAGCTCATTGGCTCCATCTGGTCGCCGGCGCCTTGGCTCAAGGTTTCCTCCGGCACCGTCACGGGGCCCAACGCCTGGCCGCTGCAAGCGCCAGGGGTGCCCCATCCTCACATCTGGAATGGCAACTTTGTCGGTGGGCGCCTCGATGTGTCGGAGAAACTCGTCAACGAGTTCGACGACTCGGCGCTGCCGGGCGACCCCGGCGGACCCAACGCCGCCGCCCCGCGGGGCCAGACCTCCGCGCTCACCCAGTTTGCCCGCAGCACTGCCGCCTATTTGCGCGCGCTCCAACAAAGGTACGGCACGCGCTTCTATGCGATTTCCATCCAGAATGAGCTGAACTTCGAGACCTTCTACAATTCCTGCGTCTACCCGCATTCCGCCGACTATGTCGCCGCCTTAAAGTACGTCCGCGCCGAGCTCGACAAGTATGCGGACCTACGGGACATCCGGATCATGGGTCCGGAGGATCTGCTGGCCGACAGCACTTACTCGCTGTGGCAATACGGCAGTGGCGCCACCACGATCCACAAGAATCTGCAGTTGCTGCAGGCCGTCGCGGCCGACCCGGCCGCCGCGGCGGCGCTCTCCTTTTTTTGCATCCACGGCTATGCGGCCGACGGCGTCGCCGCGGCCGGCGCCGATCCGGTCGGCTGGGAGCGATGGGCCAACGGCTGGACGGCGAGTCCCGCCCGCGGCCTGCCCGTCATGGCGAAGGGGTTCCGCGGATACGGAAAGAAATCCTGGATGACCGAGACCTCCGGGGAAGATAGCACGTGGGGAACGGTTGGCAGCAACGGCGCCTTCTCGATCGCCGTCAAAATCCACCAGGCGCTCACCACCGGGCGGGAGAGTGCCTGGCTGTACTGGCAGACGATCAGCGGCCCGGCCGTGGGCGGGTTCTCGCTGACCGACTCGACGCAGCGCGCCCAGGCGACGAAGTTCACCGCCCTGCGCCATTTCAGCCGCTATATTCGTCCCGGCGCCCAACGCGTCGCGACCTCCGGCAGCGGAGCGGGCACGCTCCTCGCGAGCGCCTACGTGCACGACCGCGACAAGACACTGACCGTCGTCCTGGTAAACACCGCGGCCTCGGCGGCCGCGGTCTGGATCCAAGCGCCGGCGGCGCCCGCCGGCATCAAGGGATTCGCCACCATCACCTCCAGCAGCAGCGCCCTCTGGCAAACCGGCACGGTGACGGTGGCTGGCGGCGCGGCCTCGGTCACCGTGCCCGCGAATGGCATCGTTTCCCTCGTGGCCAAGGTCACCGTATCCGCCGACGCTCCGGCGACTACCGCGCGTCCGGCGGGCCAAGCGGTGACGCTGGACCGTTCCGCCTCCCCGGCCCCCGCCCCGACTCCGACTTCGGCCCCTTCAGGTGGAAGCAGAGGAGGAGCACTCTCTCCCTAGTTCTTTGCCAAGGCAGCCCGGGCATGGCTCTCTTCACTTCCTTCGCCATCGGCCGACTTTCTCAGGCCCCAATTTCTCACCACCGGCTTATG
>CAVRNM010000203.1:0-9162 GCA_963722225.1 uncultured Verrucomicrobiae bacterium | reverse complement strand
GCTGCGCTTGCGCAAATTCACGTTGCTGGCGCTTCGTACTCAGGGCGCCCCGCGGGTCGTTTCGGTTCGGCCGAGGTTCAGTACTTTTTCGGCGTTAATCATCAGTTGCCTCCGTTGGCCGCGCTTGCGCGGGCGATGATCTTTTCCAGGGCCTTGGTCGAAACCAGGATTTTCCGGTTTTGGCAGAGATCGAGCGTGTTGAGCTTGATGGCCTCCTGCATGGTGATGCGATTCAAGTTGCGCGCCGCCCGGCGCATCTCGGGCGCGAAGGGATCGTCGACGATGAGCACCTTTCCCTTGGGCGCGATGCGGGTGAGAATCTGGGAGATGACCTTGGTCTTGACCGGGTTGACTTCGAAGGCCTCGATCAGGTCGATGTCCCCGGCCACGGCGCGGTCGAACAGCGCGCGGCCGAACGCCAGCGCCTTCACCTTGGCATTGATCTTCTTCGTATAGTCGCGCGGCTGGGGGCCAAACACGACGCCGCCACCCGGCCAGAGCGGTGAGCGGGTGGAGCCGGCGCGGGCGCGGCCGGTGCCTTTCTGCCGCCAGGGCTTCTTGCCGCCGCCGCGAACCTCGCCGCGTCGCTTGGTTGAATGCGTGCCGAGCCGGGCGTTGGCCTGGTGGGCCACCACGACCTCTTTGACGGCTTGCACTCCCTTGTTGCCCTCGAAGGCGGGAATGTCGAATTCGGCTTCACGGCTGGTCGCGCCGTCAGGACTGTAGATTTTGAACTTCATGGCTGCGGAATCTCCGGTTCTTTATTTCGCGGCCTTGGGCTGGCCCTTGATGGCGGAGCGGACAATGACATCGTCGCCGTTCGCCCCGGGAATCGCGCCCTTCACGAGCAGAAGATTCTTCTCCGGCAGCACCTTCACTACCCGCAGGTTCTGCATCGTACAGTGATCGGAGCCCAGGTGACCCGGCATCGACTGGTTTTTCCACGAGCGCCCGGGGGTCTGGCGCATGCCGATCGAACCGATCCGGCGGTGGAACATCGAACCATGGGCCGCGGGACCGCCCTGCACATGGTGCTTCTTGACGACGCCCTGGAAGCTCTTGCCCTTCGAGACGCCGATGACATCGACGAACTGGCCCTCCTGGAAGGCCGTGACCGTGACGACATCACCCGGCTTGACGGCGGGCGCCTCCGCGAGGCGGACTTCGCCCAATTTGCGGGGAGCGTCGGCCAGCCCGGCCTTCCTGGCGTGATTGAGCTCGGCCTTGCTGGCGTTTTTCTGCTTCTTCTTGGAGAAGCCTAGCTGCACGGCATTGTAGCCGTCAGATTCTACGGTCTTGACCTGCACAACCGGGCAGGGACCGGCTTCGACCACGGTGACGGGGATCAGGACGTTTTGCGCGTCGTAGATCTGCGTCATCCCGATCTTCTTGCCTAAAAGGGTAGCGATCATGGGCTAAGCGGTAGGTGGAGGGTTCCGTTTCGTGAGACCTACATTAGCATTACCGGCGGTAAGCCCGCGGGCGTGCTGCTAACTGTCTGTCAGAAAAATGGATACGTTAAACGTTGATCGTAATGTCGACGCCGGATGGCAGGTTCAGTTTCTTGAGCTCATCAACCGTTTGGGCGGTCGGCTCTATGATATCGATGAGTCGTTTGTGCGTGCGCGTCTCAAACTGCTCCATGGATTTCTTGTCCACGTGGGGAGAGCGGTTGACGGAGAGTTTTTCGATGTTCGTCGGCAGCGGGATCGGTCCGGAAACGCGGGCGCCGGAGCGCTTCGCCGTTTCGACGATTTCCGAAGCCGATTGGTCAATGACTCGATAGTCAAAACCTTGAAGCTTGATGCGAATTCGCTGGCCTTTCATACGGTTCAAGAAATCGGGGTTTAGGTGCGGGCAGGCGCCCGGGTGGAGGATTCGACGATCTTGGTGAGCAGTTGGGCCGGAACCTGGTCAAAATGCGATGGTTCCATCGAATACGAGGCGCGGCCCTTGGAAAGGGAACGGATGTCAGTAGCGTAGCCGAACATGGTCTCGAGCGGAACCAGGGCGGTGATGATGCAGGCGCCCTCTCGCTGTTCGATGCCCTGAATGTGGCCGCGCCGGCGGTTGATGTCGCCGAGCAGGTCCCCCTGGTATTCCTCCGGAACCGTCACCTCCACCTTCATGATCGGCTCCAAAAGGATCGGCCGGGCTTTTGCCATGGCATGCTTGAAGGCAAAAATCCCGGCCATCCGGAAGGCGAGTTCCGACGAGTCAACCTCGTGGAACGAACCATCGATGATCGTGGCTTTGAAATCGATGACGGGAAAACCGGCGACGACGCCATTATTGGCGGCTTCAAGTATGCCTTCGGTGATGGGCTTGATGTATTCCTTTGGAACCACGCCGCCCACGATCTCGTTGATCACCTCGGCGCCCTTGCCCTTCACGTTCGGTTCGAGCTTGATCACGGCGTGACCGTACTGGCCACGGCCGCCCGACTGGCGGATGAATTTGCCCTCGCCCTCGGCGTGCCCGGTGATGCTCTCGCGATAGGCAATCTGCGGCTTGCCGGCGTCGGCCTCGACCTTGAATTCGCGGAACATGCGGTCGCGGATGATCTCCAGGTGGAGTTCGCCCATCCCCGCGATGATCACCTGGCCCGTATCGGTGTCGGTAAACGTTCGGAAGGTCGGATCCTCGGCGGACAGGCGTTGGAGGGCGGCCCCCATTTTTTCCTGGTCGGCCTTTGATTTCGGCTCGATGGACATCGAGATGACCGGCTCGGGGAAGGTCGGGGGTTCCAGCCGGATGTCCGCCTCGTCGTCGCACAAGGTGTCCCCGGTGATGGCATCTTTCACGCCGATCACGGCGCAGATGTCGCCGGCGTACGCGACGTCGATCTCTTCCTTGTCCATCGCGCGCATCAGCAGCAGGCGCGAAATCCGCTCGTTGCGGCGGGTGCGGGGATTATAGACCGACTGGCCGCGGCCCAGCTTGCCTTGGTAGACCCGGGCAAACACGAGGCGGCCGACAAAAGGATCGCTCCACAGCTTGAACGCCAGGGCCACCGTCTTTCCACGGTCATCAGCCGTCGTGTGGGACTCCTGCCCGTCGGTCGTCTGCCCTCTGGTGGGCGGGAGGTCGAGCGGGTTGGGCAGATAGTTGACGACGCAGTCGAGCAGGCGCTGGACGCCCTTTTTCTTGAAGGCGGAACCGGGAATGACTCCCGAGAACTTGAGCGAGACGGTCGCCTTGCGAATGCCGATCATCAGCTCGTTGACGTCGATTTCGACTCCTTCGAGGTATTTGTGGGCGATCTCGTCATCGCAGTCCGCCACGGCCTCAATCAATTTTTCACGGTATTTTTTCGCGTCGGCCAGCATTCCTGCCGGGATTTCCCCGATTTTCGGGATCAGCCCGAGCGGATCCGCCGGGTCTTCCTCGAAGAAATAGGCCTTCATCTGCACCAAGTCCACCAGGCCCGAGAAATTCTCCTCCGCGCCAATCGGCAGAAACAGCGGATGTGCGTTGGCGCCCAACTTCTTGCGCATTTCATCGACGCAGGCGTAGAAATTCGCGCCGACACGGTCCATCTTGTTGATGAACGCGAGGCGCGGAACGCGGTATTTGTTGGCCTGCCGCCAGACCGTCTCGGATTGCGGCTGCACCCGGCCAACCGCACAGAATACGGCGACCGCGCCATCGAGGACCCGGAGCGAACGTTCGACTTCAGCGGTGAAGTCAACGTGTCCCGGCGTGTCGATAATGTTGATGCGGTGCTTGATCGGCGTGAACGGACCAACGGAGGGAATCCACGCGCAAGAAATGGCCGCGGCGGTGATGGTGATGCCGCGCTCGCGCTCCTGTTCCATCCAGTCGGTGACGGTCGTGCCCTCATGGACCTCGCCCATCTTGTGGACGGCCCCGGAGTAATAGAGAATGCGCTCGGTGGTGGTCGTTTTGCCGGCGTCGATATGCGCGGCAATGCCGATGTTGCGGGTCCACTCCATGGGCGCAGGGCGCTGCGGAGCGTTGGCCGGCGACAGGTTCGCCTTGTCGGTAACAATTTGAAGAGAAACGGACATGCGGGCGGCGGCTGGCTACCAGCGAAGGTGGGCGAAGGCGCGATTGGCCTGGGCCATCTTGTGGGTGTCTTCCTTCTTCTTCACGACACTCCCGGTGTTATTATATGCGTCGACGATCTCGGCGGCCAGCGCTTCCGGCATCGGCATGCCCTTGCGGTCGGCCGCCGCCGTCACGATCCAGCGCAGAGCGAGGCTCTCCTGGCGCTCATAGGAAATCTCCACCGGCACTTGGTAGGTCGCGCCACCCACGCGGCGGCTCTTGACCTCGAGGCGTGGCCGGGCGTTCTCCAGCGCCCCTATCATCAGATCCACCGGATCGCCCTTCCCGAGCTTCTCGCTCACCCGCTCAAATGCGCCGTAAACAATGCGCTGGGCCAGGCTCTTCTTGCCTCGCTCCATGATGACGTTGATCAGGTGCGCGACCAGCGGGCTGCTGTAACGGATGTCCGGAATGGTCTCCCGCTTTACTGCTCTGTGACGGCGTGACATGATTCGGTGCTCTCCTCGTAAAGGTTAGGCCTTCTTGACTTCCTTGGGACGTTTGACGCCGTATTTGGAGCGGCTGCGGCGACGCTTCTCGACGCCGGTCGCGTCGAGCGTGCCGCGCACAATATGATAACGGACGCCTGGCAGATCCTTCACGCGGCCTCCGCGAACCAGCACGATCGAGTGTTCCTGCAGGTTGTGCCCCTCGTCGGGAATGTACGAAATCACCTCATAACCGTTCGTGAGGCGCACCTTGGCGACCTTGCGGATGGCGGAGTTGGGCTTTTTCGGCGTGCGCGTCATGACTTGAACACAGACGCCACGGCGGAATGGATTGCCCTGCAGCGCCGGCGCCTTGGACTTGGCGCGGATCCGGCGGCGGCCCTTCCTCACGAGCTGGTTGATGGTTGGCATATAGAGACTTGAAATTGGCGGAGATTTAGAGGGAAAAGTCGCGAACGCTACCAGAGGGGTCACCTGCAGCAAGCGTTTTTGCGAAAAAAAAGACGGTTCGCGAAATTTGGGATTCGGTCCCCAGACTCGCGGTCCGAAAAGCGTCCTTCAGCCGGAGCCGAAAACGCGCGGGCGTTGAGAGAGAAAAAGGATGGTTAGAAAAACATGTCTGCCTGTCGCAACGCAAGGCCAAAGTTTCAGGACCGGATCGAGGTGGAATATTGGGGCAACTGGAACGTCCGCAGCGCCCCGGTTCGGCTGGTCCCGGTTCCTCGATCTCCCGGTTCTGGGCAAAAAAAGCGCCCGGCCGGTAAAGGCCGGGCGCAAAGCACCAGGAGCTAGGCTCAACTGATGCTTTTTTGGCGGGAGGGATTAGGAGGATCGTGGGGAGCGGTGAAAATGACAAGGTTTTTTTAGGTGAAAATTTCAGGCGGGGCCGGGCAGGTTTCCCTATTGCCATTTTCTTCGATGTTGCCTCGCTGCCAACGTTCCCTCCATAACTTCACATGGCACAGACAATCGCCGTCATTGATTTTGGCTCCCAATACACCCAGGTGATCGCGCGCCGGATCCGGGAGTGCCAGGTTTACTCGAAGATCTACCACTTCACGACGCCGGCGGCGCGCGTGCCTGGAAGTTGTTGATCAGAGCGACCTCGTTATAGGGCTGACCGTTCCGCCCCTTTACGGAATACCAGTGGCCTCAACACCCAATTCGCCGCGTCGGCGTGGCCGCGCCACCACATCGCCTCTCCACCGAAGGCGAGTCTCAGTTCGTCAAAGGCTTTTTCCAGCGACGCTAGGCAAGTAATTTCAAGTTGTTCAGCAGGCATAAGCGGCCCCTTTGAGCGGCGTAGTTTCTAGCGTGAAGACCTGGGCCGCAACTCAGGCGGTCCTCTTTGCTTCGCAAATCTTTGTCACTGGGGCGGATACTGCATATCGCTCAAGTTATGGCACGCCCAATCAAATCCTCCCCTACATGCTTTCTGATAGAGGTCCAGGGCACGGGAGCGATCCTTCGCTCACCGTGCCCAAATAGATATTCGGTGGCGAGGTTGTTGCAGCCCCACATGTCCCCTCCGTCACAAGCCTTTTCATACAGGTTGGTCGCCTTGTTGTAATCCGTATCGTTCCCGAAATCATAGGTCATGCCGAGCCGGGTGCATCCCAACATCACTCCGCTTTGACACGCTTTCTGATAAGAGCATGCGCTGACCGCGAGTCTTTCTCTCCCTATCCGCGAAGAGTGAATTATCGTTCTCATATTCAGCCCCAAGGGTGATACAGGCAGTCAAAGCTCCGCCACCACAAGGCCTTTTCCAGCAGCGGTTTCGCTTCTTCATAGTTGTGCTGATCGTAAAGGTCCTGGCCAGCTTTGGCTCGTTCGGCAGCGTGTTCGCGAAGGTAAACCGGATCTGCATCCTGCTGTACTGGATTCGGTCGTTTCTGACAGGCTGGAGTACGACGCGAAAAATGGTCTGCCCCGCTGTCTTGATCTCAATATCCTTTTCCACCTTGTCGAGCCCATCATCGGTTGCAGCCACCAATGCGTGCTGACCGAGTTCGATCTTCGCTTTCGCCGACCCTCCAGCATCGATGTGGCCCTTCGTCTCGCCATCCAGTTTCCAGTTGCAGGCCAGGTCGCACATCACCAAAAGCGTTGCCGCCGTGACCGGCTTAGCTCTTGGTTTCAGAATTGGCACTTCGGTCTGCTGCGCCATGATCATCCCCTCACCCAGTGCGAACACCAGGACCATCAGTATGATTGCCGTCTGAAACCTTGCGTTCATTGTCATACTCCGAATTCAATTAACAGCTGCGTTTCAGCGTTGTGCTACGAAGATCGGTCCCAGACTAAACCGGGACGGGAAAGAGGCGACACACATCATCCTCCGGAACGGCGCCACACACAGTGCGCGATTATTATAGTGGATGCATCTAGCTGGTATGAGGAACGCCACCCGTTGCGGAAGTCGAAGGTCCAAGCCTTCCCCAGAAGCATATTCCTGAGAGACTTGCTCCATTCCAGAATACGGGCAAGGTCAATTTCAGGTTGCCGTTAGTGGTCACCGTCAACATTGGTGTTTGGGTCGTATATGCGTTGCAACTCGTCGATTGTCGGAAGCGCCAATCCGTATACCCGGCCAATTGTCAGGCTCGGCCATAATCTGTCGCCTGCTGCCAAGTCTCACCCCAGTAGCTGTCTTCCTTAGCCCAGGTCAGGCCCGTCGCGGGGTCAGTCCCAGATCTGCTAGCTTTCTCCCGCGCTATCTTCTCTCTTGCCTCCTGAGCGGCCTTTTTCTCTTGCCTTTGCTCGGCTTTTAGACGTGCCTCGCGCCAACTGGCTTGAGTTCGATGGCAGTGACTGTTTGCCCTTTTTCTTCAACTTCGACAATTTGTCGGCGCCTGATCGAGGCCGTCCTCAGTCACTGCGACCACCAGGTGCTGACTCGGTTGCACCCTCACTTCGCCGAGTCCCGGCATCGTGTGCCTTTCGCCTCGCCGTCCAGTTTCCAGTTGCAGGCCAAGTCGCACATCACCAATATTTGTCGCGAATGTCGGCTTTGGCTGCGGCTTCTTTGGGCGCAGGATCGGTACGTCATCCTGCTGCGCCATAACTTGCACAGCGGCAACCGCAAAACCATGAGCCACACCAAGCCGGCCATTGTCTTTGCCCGGCATCCCGATCCTCCCATATGTTCCGCAGCCGGAGGGCCGCCTGTCCGATAGCGCCGAGACACTTTCGCCGGTTCCCGGCTACTTAACGCCGCGCAGCAGGTCGCAGCGCTTCGGCCACTCCACCGTCGCAGGCCTTCCGGAAGTACTTGCGTGCGTTATCGCTGTCCCCGCGTCCTGGCCTAGAGAGCCGAGACTTGCCAACTGGGCGGATTTCCCTTGGTCGCACGCTTTCTGGTAGGCGTCACGTGCTTTCTTCGTCTCGTGTGCGCCGCCGAGCCCTTGGGCATAGAGATAGCCCGAGATAGTTACAGGCTTTCGTTTCCCCGCCGTCACAGGCCTGATCGAAGAGGGTGTTCTTCGCGCATCCGAGTGATGTTTCTGTTCTTTGTGAAGCGAAAGTCACAGGCGCCTTGTCCCTCGATATCGGGCGACGTCCGACCCAGCGCCCGAAGCCTAGTGGGAGTGGCTGCCTGGTCTCGGCCTGCAGCAGGAAATACACGGGATGAGGTTGTAGTTGACAAGACTAAGGAACAAAGGATACGCATATTTCTCAAACGGGTCAGTGCTTTGGTTCGCAGGAGCAATACTCGGTTTGTTGAATTCCCTAGCAGACTTGAATGACTTCACCAATGGCAATCAGCGCCGCGAGAACCATCACGATTGCCTTGGCAATTTCGCTATGTGTCTTTTTCCTGTGCCAGTACCAAGCCGCGGCTCCCCAAACAGCAGACTCAAAGAGATAAATCGGTACGACGCCCTTGACAATTGATACCACCAGAGCAAGAACGGCGAATGAACCAAACACGTAAGTCCCGTTCTCCTTTGAACGGTCGATCTTGCTGCTTTCGGTTGGTACTTGCTGATCAGTCTGCTCTTGCTCAACCGCCTGGACCTGCGGAGGACCCGGTGGTACGGAACCTGGGAGAGCGAAAACGAAGGTCTTTCCGCAGTGCGGGCAGAAGCTGAAGTCAGCCGATGATGCCCTGGCACAAGAGGGGCGCGATTTGGGTACCCTCTGTGCCGGCAACGTGGGCAAAAGCTGAACTCATTCGCTGATTCCTTGCCACCCCACGGCAGACCATTATGGCAATCTCCTGAGGTTTGTGGTAAGTTTACCACCGCCTTCAGCGTCCCTTGTCACTGCGCTCACAGCTCGTTCCTCCCGAAATCCCTTAACTCTGGAAGGGCAATAGCAGGCCGATTTCGGCGCCTGAGAATCAGCCGTTTGCGGCGCGTATTTCCGGCAGGTTTTTTGAACGCTAATATCAAGGGCGTCGCTGCCTCGAGCGGCAACGGCCCGGACCTTACCGGCAGAACGGAAATCAGCGAATTTCCATGAATAACGAGCCAAACCCCTTTACCAGCGTAACCGTATTCATATCCACAGCCTAGCCAGCTGAGTGCCGCCGAGCGCTGGCAATCTCTTCCGACCCAATTCAATTTGCCGTTGTCGAGAGCGCTCTTTGGGGCGCTTTCAGTATTTCTGTGGCTGGAAACGCAGGCCCCCAGCCCAA
>CAVRNM010000202.1:0-4626 GCA_963722225.1 uncultured Verrucomicrobiae bacterium | reverse complement strand
AAAGGCTGGTTGGCTCCAGCCCGAGGCGCGACCAGCTCCGTTCCATGTGCGCACGCGCCAGTGATAGCGTTGTCCTGATTTCAACGCGGGGCCGGCGTAGGCAACCTGCACCGATTGATCCGAGCTGACGCGACCCGAGTCCCAAGTCAGCTCGCGACCTGCCAGCAGCGCGTCGGACGTTGCGGCCACCTGGACTTGATAGGCCGTCTGGACGGTTCCACGCTGCTCCGATCGAAGCCTCCACGTCAGCCTGGGCTGGCCGACGTCAATGCCGACCGGATTAACCTTGTACTCGGTGCCCACGATGTCGGTTGCGTCACCGGCGACGCTGCCCGCAGTCGCCGGCATGGGCACGGCCAGCGCCAAAACCAGCACGAACATCGCGCCGCTGCCAATCCGGCGGAATAGAAACCGACCGGCGCGGGAGCAGAAGAACGCCAGCGCGGCGGCGTTCGGCGATCTCAGGGCAGGCGACTCCGCCCTGCAGTGCGGTATCGGACCATCCGTGGGGCCGTGGGCAAGATTCGCCCCGACTGAATAAATCCGGCTAAGGATGAGGTCATTTGAGCTCATGGGGATCGACGAAGCTGGGAATGTTAAAGACGGGAATCTGGCGCAGGCGCCTGGCGATTGTTTCCGCATTTGAACCTGGATCGTTGCCTGCGATGCGGACCGCCGGTGAGTGATTCAGCGCTGACCGGAGCGTGCCTTGGGAAAAAGGGCCCGGGGCGATTTCCACGCGGCTCCGACGGCGCCGAAGATTGTGCCGACGATAAGATCCAGGGCAAGGTGTTGTTTGGTGGCCAGCGTGGAATATATGATGCCGACGCACCAGCCCGCGTTCAAAACGCGGAGGATGGGATGACGGCCGATCCGCCGGAGGAGCCGATCCAGCCAGATGGCCGAGAAGACGGAAAAGGCCACATGAAGGGATGGACAGGCGTTGCCAGAAGCATCAATGCCCTTTAGAAACGCAAAAGCTGGGTAGAGCGGCCAATCAATGTCCGGTTGGGCGATCGTGGTCGGGAAGAAAAGGAAGATGGCGAGCCCGGCGACGGCGAGCGCAGTCGCGGCGATTCCGTAGTGGAAAAGTTCCCGGCGGTCGTCCAGCAGCGCGGGCGGAAGCGAGACGTAAACCCACAGCGATAAATACAGCGGCAGTACTTCCGGTCGGAACGTGATCAGGTGATCGAGCAGAGTAACCGGAACGGTCGTCACCGGAAACAGGGTCGCCCGAAGCGTCCAGAAATAGCCGACGAAGAAGACGGCGATAAACCCCGGAATGCCGATCATCTTCAACTGCCAGTTGGCGCCGACCCTTTCCGCCAACGGGCGCAACGCCTCGGAAACGCTGACCCACGAGGCCGCGCGGCGCGGCTCGGTCTTGCGGTCGGCAGTGGCGTCGTTCATCGCGGGCGTAGATTTCCCGGTCACGATAGTTGCCGGTGGCCACGAGTCGATCCCGGACCCAGGTTTTCTCTCACTCGGAAACCGGAGCAGATCCTGCCTCGCGGAAGTCAGGCGGGCAGAGATGAACTCGCCTTGCCATTGCCGTCGACTTAGGGCCCGCCCGCAGAGACCAGACGGTTGCCGTACCCAGAGGCGGCCGTCTCCGCAGGTTCCGCGATGGCGAGGTCTGTCACCTCCGACCCTGGTTTCTTGGCGGAGGAGTGCTAGCTATTGCCGGTGAAGTGGAGATACGCGGCGATCCCCGCTGCAGTGGAGAAGAGGCAACCAGAGGCGGTCTTGAATGCGCCGCCAGCGATCTTGACCCTGGCCGGGTCGGTTGAAAAAAGGTAGACAAAGAAACTCACGACGGCAAAGAGAGCAACGATTGCGAGGATGCCCGCCAACAGATAAAGTGCAAAGTGCTCTACGTAGGGGTCAGGTGCGGCCATGTCCGCGCGAGTCTTATCTAACTTGGCGATCTGGGAAAGCAATTCGCCGCGTTGAGATTGTAGCGCGGCCATCGAGTCTGACGGGGCGCCTGACGCCTGCGAAGCAGACGGCGCGGCGGGTCTGGGACTCGCTGGCGAGTGATCGGAGGCGGCTGATGGCTGTAGTGCCTTGAGGCGGATCTCTATTTGAGACTTCTGCCGGTCCAGCAGCGCCATTTGCTGGCTGAACGCGGCGGCCTGAGCAGTGTGATCGGAAGAGCTGCCGGGCATTCGCGATTGGGGCGAACGGTGCCGGGCCCAATGGTGGAAGACGAGTCCGGAGATCACGACGACAACCACGATAACAGCGTACCGCAGGCCGACGAAGCGGATTTGGCTGAGATCACGAAGGCGCTGAGCGGATTGCGGGGGCATGGCGGTGTGAGAGAGGAAATATCGGAGGCGCGCAACGGCGGGGGCTAAAAAGACCCACGAGGTCGAGAAGAGCGGCGATCCTTCAGTAAAGTCTGCCGTTTAACCACTCGCGCATGGGGACACGGGCCGCCCGCGATCCGCGAAAAGCCGGGACGGGCTGTGGCGTCGCCGTGGAACCGGTCAACCAACGTGGAGGCAAGGCTCATATCGTGTTTCTTCCTCTGGAATTATTCGCCAGGAACAAGGCGCGAGCGATGGGGTTTGTTTCAATCGTCTAAACCGACCGGCTTTAAAGTAATTCCGAACAGCCGGAACCGCAATCGACAACCCCGTGTTTTACAGTTATTCCAAGGAAGTCTGACGGGGCCCACGGGTTGACACTTGACGAGGTCCCCACTCGACAAGGGACCGTTTAGCAAGGCGCCTAAACGCAGAAGAATCAGCCGGGAGTGAAACCGGCGGGAGGATTTCGAAGGCTATGATTCTCCAGAGCCGGTCACCGGTCCCAGCGGCGAGCCCGGACCACTGGCTGATTTGGCGGAAGTCTGCGGATGGCAGGTTTCCGTTCAATAGAACAGGTTCCGGTCGAGGCTGCGGTACTGGATGGCTTCGAGCAGATGGGTCGAGGCGAGCGATTCCGTGCCGGCGAGGTCGGCGATCGTGCGCGTGACCTTGAGGATGCGGTCATAGGCGCGGGCCGAGAGATGCAATTCTTCCATCGCCTGCTGCAGGACGCGACCGAGCGGGGCGTCGATCACACAGTGTTGGCGGATCTGCGCATGGGTCATGCGGGCATTCGTGCGCGTCCGCGTGCCGGCGAAGCGCGCGCGCTGCCGCAGGCGGGCCGCTTCGACCCGGCCGCGCACTGCGAGAGACGATTCCCCCGGCTCGGCCCGGCGCAACTCCTCAACCGTCACGGCCGGCGCCTCGACGTGGAGATCGATGCGGTCGAGCAACGGTCCGCTGATGCGCGCGCGGTAGCGCTGGATCTGGGCCGGCGTGCAGCGACACTCATGGCGCGGATCGCCGAGATAGCCGCACGCACAAGGGTTCATCGCGGCGACCAGCATGAAATCGCAGGGCAGCGTCACCTTGCCCGCGCTGCGGGAAATGGTGACCTGCCCGTCCTCCAGCGGTTGCCGCATCACCTCGAGGGCGGAGCGCTTGAATTCCGGCAGTTCGTCCAGAAAGAGGACGCCGTGGTGGGCGAGGGAGATCTCGCCCGGACCGGGGATGGTGCCGCCGCCGAGGAGCCCCACGTCGGAAATGGTATGATGCGGCGACCGAAACGGCCGGCAGAGAAAGGGCAGTCCTTCGACGAGTGTCCTGCCGGCGGCGGAATGGATGTTGAGCACCTCCAGGAATTCGTCGAGGGAGGGCTCGGGCATGATGGTCGGGATCCGTTTTGCCACCATCGACTTTCCGGCTCCCGGAGGTCCTAGAATGAGAAGATTATGGGAGCCGGCGACCGCGACCTCGACGGCGCGGCGCAATCCCTGCTGGCCCTTGACCTCGGAGAAATCGCCGCCGGTCTCGGCACTGCCTCCCGGCGTGGCGCGATAAGCGGCGAGGCCGCCGGCCTGGGGCGTCAGCGGAAGATCCCCGGTGAAAAACCGATAGGCTTCATCGAGCGATTGCACCGGATAGACCGCCACACCGTCGACGAGGGCCGCTTCCGCGGCGGCGGCCGGCGGAAGCAGCACCCCGCGTTTTCCAAGATCCCGGGCCAGCAGGGCGATGGCCAGGGCTCCCCGCATCGGCCGGGTGGCGCCCGAGAGGCTCAGCTCACCGGCGATCAAGTAGTCGGCGAAATGATCGACCGTCAGCTGACCGGTGGCATGCAACACCCCGAGCGCGATGGGCAGATCGTAGATCGGGCCCTCCTTCCGGAGATCGCCCGGGCGAGATTAATGGTGGTCCGGGAGCGCGGCATGTGGAAACCGCTGCTGCTGAGAGCCGAGGAAACGCGATCCTCGGATTCCTTCACGGCGGCATCCGGCAGGCCGACGAGAATGAGGTCGGGCGCGCCGGCCTCGCCGGTGTTGACCTCGACGAGCACGGGTTCGGCATCAATGCCCTGCAGCGCCGCAGAATGGATGGTCGCGAGCATCGGGAGTTTTCGCAAAAAAGGAAAACTACATCCTTCGGTCCACGCAAGCCCGTTGAATACCCGGGCGGGTTGTCGGACGTGACAATTGCCGCAAAAAACGCACCATCCTAGGGCATGAACTTCAAATGGCGCACGGCCAAGACGTATCCAGGACATTCTCTACCACAAGGCGGATGGCATCGCGAAGGTGACCATCAATCGTCC
>CAVRNM010000201.1:0-17764 GCA_963722225.1 uncultured Verrucomicrobiae bacterium | reverse complement strand
GCTGACGAAGTTGACTCGTTGCTGGACCGGTCGGCCGGCGAACTCTGGCTGGGCCGCCCGGAAATCGCTGCAATTGTGTCTGGCGCTCTCCTGCATTTCGCGGATCAGCGCTATCGGCTTCACGCCTGGTGTGTGATGCCGAACCATGTGCATGCCGTTCTGCGCCCGTCGGAAACCCATACGCTCGATTCTATCATGCATAGCTGAAAGTCTTTCACCGGGAATGAAGCGAACCGTTTGCTGGATCGCCGTGGCCAGTCTTTCTGGCAGCCCGAAACCTACGATCATTGGATCCGCGACGATGCCGAACTCTCCCAATGCCGCTATTACACTGAAAGCAACCCGGTCAAAGCCGGCCTATGCGAACACGCCGAAGACTGGCCGTGGAGCAGTGCCTCTCGCCGCGATCGATCGGCGTAGCGCACGCCGCACGCCCGCGTGCTAACAATTCTCGTGTAGCGCAGGCATCTTGCCCGCCATCTTCTTAGGCAGTGCAGGCCGGCCCGAAGCTGGCTGGAAGCCTGCGCTACGGCAGGAAAGGCAGGCAAGGATGCCTGCGCTACACCAAGGCTTGGAAGCAAGACGGCGTGCCCGGCATCGATTCCGACGGCTCACCGCAGCGTGCTCTTGATCTGGGTCAGCGCGGCTTGCGTGGCCTCCGCGCACTTCTGCAGCACCTCTTCCGTGAAACCCGCCTGCTGGAGCTTCGCCGGGGACAGCTGCCAGCAACCGGCTTCCCCGGGCAGCCCTTTGCCAAGCTTGGTCGCCACCCACCCGGCCAGATTAAGCCAGTACGCTTCGACCGGGGCACCCGGCGTTCGCATGGGTTCAAGATGATGGCGCACCGCCTCGCACATGCTCGCCGGAAACTTCCAATTCTCCATCAGGATGGCCGCGACTTCCGGGGCGCTCAGGCCGAACATCCTGAGCTCCCACATGTGGACCGCCGGCTCGACCGCCTCACCTGGATAGACGCACCAGACGGTTGGTCGTTCGATGAGCACGCGATTGAGCACGATCTTGCCCACGGGCCGCAACAGGCCGATCGCATAGGCGTTCGCATCGTCGCCCTGCCGCTGCCGCGCCAGCCATTCCATGGCCAGCGCACAGGTCACCGAATTCTCCCACGCCAGCTGCGCCGAGATCCGGTGCACCACCAATTCGCCGCAAAAGAGCTGCTGGGCCGCAATGACGCCCACCTGCCGGTAGACTTCCCGGAAACCGAGCCGGTTCACGGCTTCGTCAAGCGAACCGCACCGCTGAGTGAAGCCGTAATAGGCCCCATTGCTCAACTGCAGCACCCGGAGGGCCAGCGCCGCGTCAAGCTTCACCAGCTTCACGATCTCATCGATGCTCGAATTCGGGTCGCTCAACAGGCGCCCGATGCGACTGAACACCTGCGGGGTCGACGGGAGGCGCTGGCCAAGGCGCAGGACGTCGGCAATGGTGAGCGCGGCAACGGGCATTCCGTTCGCGGCCGAAGCGGCAGGAGGAGGTGGAGCCATGTCAGTATCGCTTTCCGTTCGGCACACCGGGCCGGAAGTTGAGTCGGGAATGCCAGGAATTCTCCCTAGGAGGCTGTCGGACTTCCGTCCGGCCAGCCTCCTACTGGCAAAACCGCCCAATCCAACCCGGGAAAACGGGCAGGATCTTGGCGATCCTTACACGAATTGGAGTCCTTTTGGCTCATCGGATCATATTCCCTGCTCAATGAAAGAGGCGGTTTTGCTTTTAGCAGCCTGAAGGGCTCGAAGCCCGACAGGCTGCTAGACTCGGCGTGATTGTCAATCTGCCGTGCGCTGGAGCCAGGGACCCCGCCCAGGCTTTTGTTGGGGCGCCGCAGCCAGCCTGCCCGTCAGGCCGCAAGACGAACGCCCATGAGGGGCCCGGGGCGCCTCACCGGAGATTTTGCCATGTATCTTTCCGCCAGCCCGATCTAGCCTGAGGGGAGAAGCAACCGGAAATGAACAAACTCTGCACGTTCGGCGGCGCGACCCTCGGCAGCTATGTGGGTTGGGTGGTCGGCATGCGCGTCGGCATCGGGACGGCGATCGTCCTCAGTGGTGTGGCGGCGCTGGCCGGCGTGGTGGTCGGGTGGAAACTGGCGCGGCGCTTTCATTGACTGACCGCGGGAGCGCGCCGCGGACCGCGCGTCAACCGTTCTGGGGCGCCGAGTTGCACTCGCGTCAACTCCGCTTTTGTTGGCGCATACAAAAAAAGCTCCAGCGACTGTACTCTTGCCGGAATTGGCGTGGACGGGAGCCGGGGCCGGGATCGCCCCCCCCGCCAATCGCCAGTTTCCACCCGACCATGAGGATCCATTCTCCTGGGCAGACTGCCCGGCATGCCGCCGCCCTGCTCGCTTGTTCGTCGAACGCCTTCGCTGACGAGACCGCCATCCAACTCCCGGATCTTCATGCCGTGTCGTTTCCGCTGCCCGGCGGCAGCGTATCCGGCCTGGCGGTACTCCATGCCGGCATCGGCGTCTGCGCCCTGGGCCTGCTCTTCGGCTGGTGGAAATACCTGCAAACGCGCCGCCTCCCCGTTCATCCCGCCATGGCCGACGTCTCCCAGATCATCTGGGAAACGTGCAAGACCTACCTGCAACAGCAGGGCCGGTTCCTGATCGGCCTGTGGGGCCTCATCGCCATCTGTATCACCTACTATTTCGCCGGGCTCGCCGGCGAGTCTCCCGCCCACGTTGCGGTCATCCTGCTTTGCTCGATCCTCGGCATCCTCGGCAGCTACGGCGTGGCGTGGTTCGGGATCCGCATCAACACCGTGGCCAATTCGCGCACCGCGTTCAGCGCCCTGAAGGGCAACTCGCTCGCGATGCTCCATATCCCACTGCGCTCCGGCATGAGCGTCGGCCTGGTCCTGGTATCAATCGAGTTGTTCTTCATGATCGCCATCCTCGTCTTCCTGCCGCCCGCGCTGGCCGGCGCCTCTTTCGTGGGTTTCGCCATCGGCGAGTCGCTCGGCGCCAGCGCGCTGCGGATTTGCGGCGGCATCTTCACCAAGATCGCCGACATCGGCGCCGATCTGATGAAGATCGTCTTCCAGCTCCCCGAGGACGACCCGCGCAACCCCGGGGTGATCGCGGATTGCACCGGCGACAACGCCGGCGACTCGGTCGGACCCACCGCCGACGGCTTCGAAACGTACGGGGTCACCGGCGTCGCGCTCATCGCCTTTCTCGCGCTCGCGCTCGTGAACGACTCCGCCATGTGCGGCACGCTCATCGTGTGGCTGTTCGCCATGCGCATCCTGATGATCCTGACCTCGCTCGGTTCCTACCTGCTCAACGAGGGCATGAGCCGGACGCTTTACGGCCGGAACAACGACTTCGATCTCGAGGCGCCGCTGACGAATCTCGTGTGGATCACCTCGGTGGTTTCCATCCTGGTGACGTTTCTCGCGAGCTACCTCCTGTTGGGCAATCTCCCGGGACACGAGGGCCTGTGGTGGAACCTCGCGGTGATCATCAGCCTGGGCACGCTCGCCGGGGCGCTCATCCCGGAATTCACCCGCGCCTTCACCAGCACCAAATCGCGCCATGTGCACGAGATTGTGAACTCCTCGCGCCAGGGGGGAGCGTCCCTGAACATTCTGTCGGGCCTCGTGGCGGGCAACTTCTCCGCTTTTTGGAAAGGGCTCGTCATCCTCTGCCTCATGGCGGCGGCCTACCATTTTTCGCTGCACATCGCCGTGGCCGGGCTGATGCCGGTGCCCTTGCGGTACGCCGCGCCCATCTTCGCGTTCGGGCTCGTGGCCTTTGGTTTCCTCGGCATGGGTCCGGTGACGATCGCCGTCGACAGCTTCGGGCCGGTGACGGACAACGCGCAATCCGTCTACGAGCTCTCCCAGATCGAGCAGCGCCCGGGGATCGCCGCCGAGATCGAGCGACAGTACGGATTCAAGCCCGCTTTTGAACACGCCAAGCTGCTGCTGGAAAAGAGCGACGGCGCGGGCAACACCTTCAAGGCCACCGCCAAGCCCGTGCTCATCGGCACCGCCGTCGTCGGGGCCACGACCATGGTGTTTGGCATCATCCTCCTGCTCGACCGGGCGTTTGGCGGCGTCGCGGCGAAGCTCAGCCTCGTGCAACCCCAGGTCCTGCTGGGCCTGCTCATGGGGGGCTCGGTCATCTATTGGTTCACCGGCGCCTCGATGCAGGCCGTCGTCACCGGCGCCTACCGCGCCGTGGTCTACATCAAGCGTCACATGCGCCTCGATGCCACCACGGCGTCAACCCGCGACTCCAAGGAGATCGTCCGGATCTGCACGCAGTACGCCCAGCGCGGGATGATCAACATCTTCGTGGTGATTTTTTGCTTCGCGCTCGCCCTGCCGTTTTTCGATCCCTACTTCTTCATTGGCTACCTGGTCGGACTGGCCTTCTTCGGCCTCTTCCAGGCCATCTTCATGGCCAACGCCGGTGGCGCGTGGGACAACGCCAAGAAGATCGTCGAGACCGATCTGCGCCAGAAAAACACCCCGCTCCATGCCGCCACGGTCGTGGGCGACACCGTCGGGGACCCGTTCAAGGACACCTCCTCCGTTTCACTCAATCCGGTCATCAAATTCACGACGCTCTTTGGCCTGCTCGCCGTGGAAATTGCCGTGAAGATGGCCGACAACGATCTCAAATATCTTGTCGGCGCCGCCATTTTGCTCGTCGGCCTCTGGTTCGTCTATCGCAGCTTCTATTTCATGCGGATCCCCGAGAATCCCGCCGACGATGCCGCTGTGAAAGCCGAGATGAGGGATTTCTGAATTCCGTGGGACCGGGGAAATAGTTCGACGCCGCCAAATGGCCGCCGCATAATCGCCACTCTGGCAAGTCGGACGGGTGTCCTCGACCGGAACGGGTCCATTGATTTCGCTTCGATTCAGTACCTCCCTCCCCACTTCAGCCGGCAACATCAACCAAGGAATAGTATGTCCAAAACGAGAGACTCGAAGAAGCAGGTCAAGAAAACCCCGTTGCGAACCGCCAAGGAAAAGAAGCAGGCGAAGCTGGCCAAGAAAGCTCGTTAGCCCGAGCATTCCGGACGCCTCTGCAGATGGTCGGTCCTGTGGCCGGGGATTGGCTTGCGCTCCGAAGGCTCGGCAAAGGAGCGCAACCCTGACTAGAACCCAGGTGCTCGCTGCTCCGAATGCGGGGCATCTGTAGGGGTGCGATCTTGTCGCGCCCTCGGAAATGGGCGCAGTAAGCCTGCGCCCCTACGATTCTCTCTAGACTTTTGACGCGTTTTGCCGTGAGGGTTGCATGAGTCCGGTCAAGGCAAGGCGGGCCGCGGAACCACCGCCTTGGTCGGGAGCAGGACCGTCGCCGGTTGCAGCCCCGGGGAACGGGCGGTAAGCTGGAGTGAGCCGCTTTCCTTGGAGGCTTGGACGATGATCTGGGCGAGCCCGTTGAAGACGCTCCGCCGCCATTCGACCGGCGGCGGGGGCTCCGGCAACCGCAACCATACGCCCCGGTTCACGCCCGCCGCCGTTCCGTAATTGGCGACGGTCACCGCGATCGTGTTCTCCCCGGGATGCAGGAACGCCTGGACCTCGTAGCTCGACGCCGCGCGCGCGTCGCCCGCCGACCCGATCAGCCGGCCGTTCACCAACACTTTCCCATCGCCCTCGATCTTCCCAAAGTAGAGTTCCAAGCCTGGCGCGGACAGATCCTGGGCCGACACGGTGAACCGCGCGCGGAACACGCCCTGTTCGCGCGAGCCCAGCGGGCCACTCTCCGCCGTGACGTCGACCTTGTCCCAGCCTGAGTCATCGAGGGACGCGCTTGTTTCCGGCAGGTTCTGGGCATAGGTGTCGGCGACCTTTTTCCACCGCCAGCCGCCGATCGCCACGGTACGCAGGGCCGCCGACGCCACAAACACATCCGGCTCGTGGCAACTGGGATCGCCGTTGCCGACTCCGATGATCCGGCCCGGTCCCGCGAGTTCGAAACTGATGGCGTTGTCCGCGACCGGAACGATGCGCCCCTGGGCGTCCGCGACCCCGACCGTGAAGACGGCGACGTCTTCGCCGTTCGCGTCGATCGTCGCCCGGTCCGGCGTGAGCTGCACCGCCGCCGCCGCGCCCGTGGTCTCGACTTTCGTCTCGGCCACCAGCTGGCCGCCCCTGAAGCCCTTTGCCGAAAGCGTGCCCGGGGCGTACGGCACCTTCCACTTCAGCGTTTCGGTGCGCTTCATCGTCTGCCGGCCGAGGCTCCGGCCATTGAGGAACAACTCGACCTCGTCGCAGTTGCTCAGGGCGCGCACGTCAATCTCGTGGCCTTCCCGGCCGGCCCAATTCCAATGGGGCAGCAGGTGCAGCACCGGTCTTGTCACCCACCACGATTGGTAATACCAGTAGTTGTCCTTCGGGAATCCGCAGGTGTCGAGAATGCCGAAGTGGGAGTTGATGCACGGCCAGCCATAGGGCGTTGGCTCGCCGCGGTAGTCGAAGCCGGTCCAGACGAAGCCGCCGGAGAGCCACGGGCGCGGATCGAAAAAGCCCAGCCACTCCTCGGCCGTGTTCGACCAGGTCTGCCCGTGGTCGTCGTAGGCGGAAACATAGCCGCGCTTCTTGTCGTCCGCGTAGATTCCCCGCGTGCCCACCGTGCTGCCCTGCTCGCTGCCGACATTCGGCTGCTGTGGGTGGGCCGCGTGGTAGGCGTCCATGTTGTCCTTCCCGATATGGTAGCTCCACCCGCGCACCTCGATGACTTCGTTGATCCCCGTGAATTCGTTTCCGACCGGAGCGTTGTAGGTCACCGGCCGGGTCGGATCGAGCCGCTTGACCAGCGCCTGCATCGTCTCCGCGACCCGGCCGCCACTGGGCGTGCTTTGCACGGTGAATTCCTCGTTCCCCAGCGACCAGATCGCCACGCTGGGATGGTTGCGGTCCCGCCGGATCTGTTCCTCGAACCAACCCAGATGGAGCGCGTCGCTGCCAACCAACCGGCTCTCGTCCATCACCAGCATCCCCAGGCGGTCGCAGGCTTCGAGCAGTTCCGGTGTCGGTGGATTATGCGAAGTGCGATAGGCGTTGGCGCCCATCTCCTTCAGTTTCGCGATCCGGAAATACTGCAATCGGTCCGGCAGCGCGGCGCCCACGCCGGCGTGGTCCTGGTGGTTGCACGTGCCCTTGAGCTGGTAGGGTTTGCCGTTGAGCAGAAACCCCCGGTTCGCGTCAAACGCCACCGTGCGGATGCCGAATTCGGTTTCGACCCGGTCGACGGTCTGACCGCCGCTCGCGACCGTGGTGACCAACCGGTAAAGCCTCGGCGTTTCCGGCGACCAGAGCTCCGGCGCCGTGATCGTCGCCGTCTGCTCCATCTCGCCCGTCGCCGCGGCGGCGATGTGCCCGGTTTGAGAAGTGGTGGCGAGTTCTTTGCCGTCTGGGCCGGCGATCTCCCAGGTGACGGTGGCGTCAGCCGGCGCATTCCGGGTGTTGGCCAGCCGCGCCTGCAGGGCGATCTCGGCCGGGCCTTCCGGAATGTTGTCCTTGAAGCGGCTGAACACGAACACTCCGTCGGGCGCGATCGCCAGCGGCGCGGTCTTCACCAACCAGACGTGGCGATAGAGGCCCGCGCCCTCGTAGAACCAGCCTTCGAACTGCGAGGCGTCCACCCGCACGGCGACCACGTTCTTGCCGCCGCAGTTGGCCACGTCCGTGATGTCGTAGCGGGCGCCGGTGTAGCCGCTCTCGTGGTGGCCGACGAACCAGCCGTTGACAAAGACCGTGGTGTCGCGAAACCCGCCGTCGAATTCCAGCCAGAGGCGCCGGCCGGAATCCGCCGCCGGCAGCTCGAACGTGCGCCGGTACCACCCGATGCTGTTTTGCGGAAAGCCCTCGCCGAGCGCCTTGCAGCCGTGCGCGACGTCAGCCGTGGCGTCAAACGGCAGTTCGATGGCCCAGTCGTGCGGCAGGTCCACCCGCCGCCAGCTGGCGTCGCTAAACACCGCACCGGCCGGGCCGATGCCGGTGCCGGCTTTGGCCAGATTCTGGCCAATGCCCCATTCGTTGCCGAGATGGAACTTCCAGCCGAAGTCCATCAGGAGCCGCTCGCGCGAACCGGACTCGGTGGCGCCAATAGCGTTCGCGATCAGGCCCACGGCCAGGGCCAGCCCTAACCGGATCGGGGTGTGAGAGGAGGTTTTCATGGGATCAAGCTTGCCTGCCGGAACATGGCAGGCATTTTTTGTACCCTACCTTCAGGCAAAACACCATGGGTGGAAACCCAAAAAAGCTTCGTGAAATCCACTCTCTTGGCCCCAAGACCCGGGAGTGGATGGTCAGTAGCCGGCAGGTGCCCGGGTTTGGGGCCACGCACACCCGGATCGCCGGATTCTCCGAGGCCCGCGCCGGTTATGAGTTCGTGCGTTTTTCCCCCGCCTTCAGCGTCATCCTGATCACCGAGCGCGGGGAAGGACGGGCGCTGATCGACGGCTCCTGGTGCAGTTTCCCGGCCGGCTACGCCTATATTGCCGCACCGCGGGTGTTGCATGCCTTCCACATCAAACCCGGGAGCCGCTGGAGGCTCCACTGGGTGATCTACGAGGAGTCAGCCCGCCTGCCGACGGTCGAACCCGGCCGGGAGCCGCGCCTGATTCCCGTCGACGCCACGGGCTTCCGTCTCGCCGTGGAGGGACTCTGCCACGAGAACGCCGGCAAGGCGGATCCCGGGGTCATGCAGTTCTGGGCCGCGCTGGTCGACCGCATGGTCTGGCGGATCCTCGAATCGGAGATGGAGGAACCGCGGCTGGACCGGCTTTGGCTCGCGGTGCGGGAGGACGTCGCCGGGGCGTGGGATCTGCGGCGGATGGCGCGCCGGGTCGGGATGAGCGAGGAGAACCTGCGGCGGCTCTGCCACCGCCATGTGCACCGGTCCCCGATGGCGCATCTCACCCATCTCCGGATGCTCGCCGCCGCGGACCTGCTCTGCCATTCCCAGGAGAAGATCGCCTCGGTCGCAGCGCGGGTCGGCTATGGCGACGGTTTCGCCTTCAGCACCGCCTTCAAACGGGAGATGGGAACGTGTCCCCAGCGGTTCCGCGCCACCAATCGGCCGGAAGGATTCCGGCTGTAGGGTGCTGCGCCTCCGGCGAAGGCCGGGTCCCGCCGTGGGTTTGCGTTCATTCGGTTGTAGGGCGGGGTCGCCGAACCCCGCCAAATCAACCGCCCGCACAACACAGGCTGTTCCAACGGAATTCGCCCAGTCGTTCCCCCGACGCAAACATACTGCGCCGGTAGTTGCCGCGGCTGATCACGTGGTAGCAGGCGCCCGCGAATTCGAGCCGAAGTTTCCGTGCCATGGCCGCAACCCTGCGCCCGGCCCTCCTTCGGCCAAACCTCCAGATTCCTCCTCGAACGGTCTTGTCGAGAATTCACAGATGACCCGTCGGATTGCCCCCCGCCGTTTGAGCGAGCGCGGCGGGGTTCGGCGACCCCGCCCTACAAGAACCTGCCACCGGGTCCGCCGCCCTACGGGGTTGCCGGTGGGCCGCCCCGCGCCTGGTCCTGCAGCCCGCGGATCCGTTCCACATTGGCGTCCGACTCGGACAGCCCGAGGCTGGCGATCATCTGCGCAATCGGCGTTCCGGGATCGTTGGACCAGAATATCCCGGCGTCCTCGGGGCGGTAGTAATGGAAGCCCACCTTTTCCCCGAACTTGCGTCGGAGCGCCTCGCCTTCCTCCAGCACGGCTTCCCAATGGAGAATCGCATACGACAGATCGATCTGGTGAACCAGCACGCCCTCCTGGGTCGCCTCGGCCTCGATCAGGCCGAGCGGGCAGTAGACGGCCGCATGATCCCTGGGCGCGGCGCTCACGATGTAGTAGCGGTGTTCCAGCGCGTATATTGAGGGATGAACCGTCTCCGGCGAAGCCGACGGTAGCGCCACGATCTCGGCACCCTGCCGGGCCAGGGCCTCCCAACCGTCGGCATAGAGCAGGTCGAAGCAGATCTGGATCCCGACGCGCCCAAAATCGCATTCAAAAACGGGGAAGTCCCGCCCCGGCACCGTGCCATTTTCCACCACGTCGCTGCCTTGCGGGGCGACCGGATGCACCTTCCGGTAGATTCCCACCACGGCCCCCACGCGGTCCAACAGCACCGCGGCATTGCTGATGCGCCGAGGCGGATCCGCTTCCTGCAGGAGCAGCGGCACGATCAGATAGCATCCCTGCCGGCGGGCGCACGCGGCAATTCGTGGGAGCACTTCCTCCAGGCGGATCGCCTGCTGCGCCAGCGATTCGCCCGGCCGGGCCAGAAAAGTCTCCGGCAGCACGGCCAGATCCAGCCGTTTGGCCGGATAATCACCCCGCGCGCGGGCGGCCATTGCTTCGACCAGTTCGTCCATCCGCTCGAGTCGTTTCTCCAACGGCTGTGAGAAGATCCCGTACCCGCTGATCACGGTGCCGAGCAGAACCTTGCGCGGAAGCCCGTCGTGGCGCCACGAAACCGGGGGGCTGTCGGGCGGCAAAGGGGCCGCGGCCGCTCGCAGGCCGGTCACGATTCCGCCAGCCCAGATCACCAGGGTGGCGATAATCGTTAGCGGGCGCACCCGAGACGGCACGTGGCGCCGCGTGGCAAATCTCTCTCGCAGGCAAAAACTGGGATGAGTCTTCATGATGCAGCGGAGTCGCAAACCAGGCCAATTGGGCTGAATTGAACCACCGAGACACTGAGAGCACAAAGTCTATTCCTTCGGCGGGATCAATCTCAGCCTTCATCCCGACGCCGCGCGATGCGTCGCTCGGATCGATTTCCTCCGCGTCTCTGTGGTGAACAGCCATTCTCATGCAACCGGTCAGCGGATCAGCCGCGCCGGGAACTGGTCGGGCCGGGCAGCCTCGCCGGTAAAATTCCTGATGTCCAGGCCGGGACAATTCTCGGCATCGAGCGCATGCCGGTAATAGCTGGGGCGGTGCTCGCCCCAGGTTACCTGGCAATCGCGGATGGTCACTCCAGCGGCATTGCGCAGGAGGAACCCGCTGGTGGGAAGCGCCGGCATGGCTTCACCGGGGCAAGGACGAAAATCCTGCTGACCCCCGGCATAGGCCGTCGTCTTGTCGAGATGCACGGAGACGTGATCGAAGCTGACCCCCGCGATCATGCCGGGTGCAAAACCAAACACCACGATGCCGTTCTCGCCCCGGCAGATGATGTTGCTGAACCGGATGTCGCGCACGATCCCGGCCTGGGTGACCTCGTTCCATGGCGTGACCACGACGTCGATGGGCGTGCCCCGGCCCCACCACGCCGGATCGTAGAGCCGGGTCTCGATGCTCAGGTTGGAGAACGACACGCGCTCGATGCTGCCCTTCATGTTGAGGCGGACCGAGACCCCGCGGTGGCTGTCCCGAATCACGCAGGCGTCAACCACCACGTCGTGGATGGATCCAACGACGTCGCTGCCCATCACAATCGCGGAAGAGCGCGACATGAGGGTGCAACCCGTGATGACGACGTTGGCACAGGGCCGGGTGATGCCGGTGCTTTCCGGGGCCGTTTTAAGCGCAATGCAGTCGTCCCCCGAGACAATATTGCAGCCGCGAATGCGGACGTTGGACGACCAATCGATGTCGAGGCCGTCATTGTTGGGCATCAGGAGACTGTTGTCGATCCGGAGGTCCGCGATCAGGACGTCGTCGCAGCCCAGCACGCGCACGGTCCAGAAGGCGCCGTCGCGGATCGTGACATCGCGCAAGGTGACCTGGCGGCACGCGCGGAAAACAACGGTATAAGGGCGCCGGTCCTTGGCCTGGTCGATCTCCTGGCCGTGCTCGGCGACATAAGCGGGGCTGTTGCCATCGATGACTCCGGCACCGGTGATCGCGACGTCCTCGGCCTCGTCCGCCAGAATCATCACGCCGAGCAGCGGCACCGCCTCACCGGGATGCGTGGTCACCGGATAGGGCAAGGTGATTCCAAAATCTTCGGGGCGCGGGCTGGCCTGCAGGACCGCGCCCCGCTCGAGGTGAAGCGCCACGTGCGAACGCAGCCGGATCGATCCAACCGTAACATGAGTGCCGGCCGGCACGACCACCGAGCCGCCGCCGGAACTGGCGCAAGCGTCAATGGCCTGCTGGATGACCGCCGTGTCCGCGGCGATGTCGCCGCGGAACTGGCCGCTGGCGAGGTCAAACCGGGAGGGGGAAGCGCTCATGGCGAGGGTGGGAAGGCCCGCGAAAACCAGACCGGCCAACGGAGAAAGCAACGCTGCACGCACCGGACGATCTTACCCGGATTGGAAGCATGCGCCAGCACGGAACACGGCGGCACCCATCCTATGTCTTCCCCGCGCCGCTGTGACCCGGGGCGCCGTGGCGCATTTTCTCGCGGACCACGGAACAGTTGGCGTGGCACCGCAAGGCCGTATTCGCGGTTGAAGCACCGGCGTTGGCACTGCGCTCCTGCCCACGCTGCCGCGGTTCTCGCGCGCGAGCCGCTGGGCGGACTCTGCGCCCTTCCCAGTAGGAGGCTGGCCGGACGGAAGTCCGACAGCCTCTTAGACCATGTTCGGAGGAGTGCTCTCCCGCTGCTCGTTTTCCTGCTCCTTGCGCAGTCTCTCTGCGTCGGCCTTGAGCTGGCCCGCCTTCTCCTTGCCGATCAGATCCTCAATCTCCGGAATCACCATGTCGGGCTGCTTGTGGAGGATCTGGCGGTAAGCTTTGATCGCGGCCATCCAACCGCTGTAGGGATCGTCGACCGGGCGTCGCCTCTCCAGCTGGGATTTGATGTCCCCGGCAAAGTACGCCGCCATCAGCAACGCCCGGACCCTGGCTTCGGCCTCCGGCACGTCGGTCTGCACCCAGGGGAGCGTCTCGGTGCCCACGTTGATGAGCACAGCGTCGCTCTCCTTGCCGAACCGCGTGACGATCATGGCGGCGCTGACCGCCTCGGTGCTGGTGACATCCTTGTCGAGGATGGCGATCGCAGCCAAGACCTCCCGGCGGGTAACCGGTTCGGCTTTCGCCGGGGTCAGGGCGACAAGCGCGGGCAAAAACAGACAGGCAATTCGGCGGATCATCATGGCGGACATAGGGAGTCAATCAGCCTAGGCGATTGAACGGCGGTTGCAAGCGGGCAGCTGTCACTGATTCTGACGGCAGCGAGTCACCCCGGTGGCGCGCATTGTCCCTCCCTCGACCGGCTCGGGACCCTGAGCGAAGTCGAACGGGCACCGCGCCCGGCGCGTCTGGCGGACAAGTCGCTCCCCCTGGCTCCATCGCTGAATCATGCGTGTCCTGTGCCAGCGCTTGCTGACAGATGCTGTGCTCCCGGCCGCGCGGTTTAGTCGTGCGTCGCGCCGGTCCGGATGTTTCATGGCCATCATGAGAAATGCGGCGCATGCACGGGCGGTGGGCTTGATGGCGGCCGCCGCGCTTTGCTGGAGCCTGGGCGGCTTGTTGATCAAGTCCGTGGCCTGGCCTCCGCTGGCCGTCGCCGGCGGGCGCGGCTTCATTGCGGCGGCATTTCTGGCGGTGTTTGCGCCGCGTTTCCGCTTCACCTGGTCGGCCGCCCAGATTGGAGGGGCGGTCGCTTATGCCGCCACCACGATTCTTTTTGTCACCGCCAACAAGCTGACGACGGCGGCGAACGCCATCCTGCTGCAATACACGGCCCCCGTTTGGATCGCGTTGCTGGGGGCGTGGTTTCTCGGCGAACGGGCGACCCGCAGCGATTGGCTGACCATCGCGATTGTGTTTGGCGGCATGGGCCTGTTTTTCTGCGACGATCTGCGCCTCGCGGGTTTTGCGGGCAACCTCATCGCCCTCGCCAGCGGGGTGGCGTTTGCTTCGATGACTCTATTGCTGCGCAAGCAAAAGGATACGTCGGCCGAAGAATCGATCTTTCTCGGCAACCTGCTGGCCGGGGTGGTGGGACTGCCGTTCATGTTCTCTGCACCAACCGTTCCCAGCGTCCGCGGCTGGATCGCGCTTGCTCTCCTCGGGATCGTCCAGCTCGGGGTTTCCTACCTCCTGTACGCCCGTGCCATCCGCCATATCACCGCGCTCGAGGCGGTGCTGATTCCGGTAATCGAGCCCATTCTCAATCCGATCTGGGTGCTGCTGGCTTTGGGCGAGCGCCCGGGGCCGCTCTCGCTGGTCGGCGGTGTCATCGTGCTCGTCGCGGTCACAACCCGGATGCTGCACAGCCTCCGTGCAGCGCCGGCAACGAAGCTGCTCGGCGATTGAATACTTAAGAGGAAAGACTCAAGAAAACGGTGGACGTTCGCAACCGGACTCGTGGAGGCCGATCTTCGGTCTTTCATCCTTCATCGGCGAAAGCCGCGCAAGCGGCCTGAGCTGGATGAGAAGATTGGCCGCGGTGATGAGCCCGCCGCCAAGCAAGAGATTCGCCGTCAGGGTCTCGTTTGGATAAGCGAATCCGGCCCAGCGGGCAAAGAGGCTGGGCAGGAACAGCGCCAGGCAGGAGGCAAACAGCGGTTCAAGGCAGTAGACCAGCCCGGCTTCCGTCGCGGTGATCCTCGGCTGCCAGGTATTCATGATGGTGAATGCTCCCACGGTGCAAAAGAGCGTCAACGCCACGGTGAAACCCAACCAGGGTGCCGAACTCAGAAGGACGGGAATATCCGCCAGGCGCGGCCCGGCGGCGGCGACCAGGACCAGCGACACGATTGCCTCCGTGGCAAACATCACAAAGGTCATCTGGACCGGCCGGTTGGCGACAAATTCGGAGCGATCCAGCAGCAGGATCTGCCCCATGAAGAACAAGGAGCTCACCAGGGTTTCGATCTCGCCGCGCCCGAGATGCAGGTCGCGCAAGTCAAGCCGGCTCAGGACCGCCACGCCGGCCAGCACCAGCACGCAACTGATCCACACCGTCGCCGGCGGCAGCCGCCGGCGGCGCAGCGCCAGCCAAAGGGGAATCAAGAGCGCGTAGATCTGGGTGAGAAACGCCGAGGTGGAGGCCGAGGTGTATTGCAGGCCGTCGTTCTGGAAAACCATCCCGAGCACCGCAAATAGCCCCAGACCCACGCCCTGCCAGACTTCCAACCGGCTCGCGCCGAGCAACCGGCCCCGCAGCCACACCGCCAGGATCGCCGCCGCCAGAATAAAGCGCGGCGCCAGCATGCAGGCCGTGATAAACCAGCTGCTGCTGGCCGGCAGGAGATGCTGATGCTCGAACGCAATCGCCTTGATAAGCGGAAAACTCAACCCCCAGAACAGGTTGGCCAGCACCAGCATGAGCAGGGCTGGAAAATGTCTTGGGGAAGTGGAAGGCGCGGGCATGACCGAAGACAGCCAGCCTACTACGGCGACCCTCGTTGCGGCGATACCAAAGCGTGCGGCGTGCTTGCCGACAGGGTTTCTCCCGTTCCTTGGGCAGGCTGGCAGGGATCTCTGCGCCACCTTCGGCCCGCCTGCTATCCGGTCTCCGGTTTCCGCTCTCCGCTTTCCATGGGTTGCCGCCGCCGGCGCTGCTGCACCGCCTGCCGGAGCAGAAACTCGATCTGACCGTTCACGCTCCGCAGCTCATCCGCCGCCAGCGCTTCGATCTCCGCCCAGAGTTTGGCGTCGATCCGCAGCAGAAATGCCTTGCGATCTTCGGAGGCCATCGGAGTCAGCGGGGCAGCCCGGCGCGCTTGCAAACCGTTTCCACAAAAAAGGAGTGCTGCTGCGGTGAAATTACCAGACAGCGGTCGGGCCAGCGCAGCACCACGGCGTGCTCGGAGTCGGTCAGGTAAGCCCGGAATGAGCCGAGCCGCTTGCTGCGATAGCGGCCGCTGATGGCCGCCAGGCCGCCGTCACCATACACTTTCCAAGCCCCGCGCATCGCTTCGCGGTCTGCGGCCGCGCTGACCAGGCCTGCCAACGGGAAGCGCAAGGTGCGGTACTGGAGCGCGATCCGCAATTCGTCGCCCACCAGGCGATAGCGGCGGATTCGCGCCGTCAGCCAACCCAGGCCGAATCCAATGGGAATGACGCCGATGGCCCCAACTACCAGGCCCGGGGGTGGGTTGTGGTCCCGGACGATCAGGACGAAAGCGACGGTGGTCGCAAAAAGGACCACCACGGCGGATACCAATGTCGCCAGGCGGACACGAGTGCCAGTCGGGGCGGGCGCAAATTCGGCGTCAGGAATGTACTGGGTGGCGGACATCTGCAAATCAACTAGCGCCGCTTGAACATCGCCTGGACGAGAATCTTCCCATAGATTGACGGGCCTCCCAGCGGCTCCCATCCCAGGGCGATGGCCTCGTTCACTTCCTTGGTGAGTCTTTCGAGCGCTCCTCTGGTCGAGAACACGAACACCCGGGGAACCGAAATGATCTTGTATTGCATGATGGAAACAGGGTTGGCGTTTGAATCGGCGAATCCGGCTGCCGGCTAATTATAAAGCGTGCCGGTGTTGACGACCGGATGCACCTCGGCCTCGCCGCACAGCACCACCAGCAGGTTGCTGACCATGGCGGCCTTCCTCTCTTCGTCCAGATTGACGACGTGTTTCTCGGCCAGCTCCTTGAGCGCCATGTCGACCATGCTCACCGCGCCGTGAACGATCTTCTGGCGGGCGGCGATCACTGCTTCGGCTTGCTGGCGGCGGAGCATCGCCTGGGCGATCTCCGGGGCATAGGCCAGATGGGTGATCCTCGCCTCTTCGACATGCACCCCGGCCTTGGTCAATCGTTGATGCAATTCCTCACGGAGCGCGGCGGAAACTTCGTCGCTGCCACCGCGCAGGGTGATCTCGTTCTGCTCACCGTCGTCATACGCATAGCCACTCGCGAGATGGCGAACGGCGGACTCGCTTTGCACCGCCACGTAGTGCTCGTAGTTGTCGACGTCGAAAGAGGCCTGGGCGGTGTCCTGGACGCGCCAGACGACCACCACGGCGATCTCGATGGGATTGCCGCGCTTGTCGTTCACCTTGAGCTTGTCCCCGTTGAAGTTGCGGGCGCGGAGCGAAATCTTAACCTTGAGATTTAACGGGTTCGTCCAGAAGAATCCGCTGTCGCGCACCGTGCCCTTGTAGGCGCCGAAGAGGATCAACACGGCGGCTTCGTTCGGCTGGAGCGTGAAGAAGCCGATGCTGCCGGTGACCGCCAGCACGAGGATGACTCCGGAGGCCGCCAGCAACCCGCCTCCGCCCGGGTGATAAGAAGTGGCGGCCAAGAGCCCGGAAACAAATGCCCAGACGGCAGCGACATAAAGGGCCAAGATGATGAACAGCAACAGCCAGCCACTGGCTGCGCGCACCGGGAGTTCGCGATTCCGGGAATCAACCGCAAGTTCTGAGTTATTCATGGTAGGAGGGTAGGATAAGAATGACGAACAATGGCACCATGGGCATGGCCGTTGCGATCCAGTCCGACGGGGCGGACGCCGCCACCGGAGTTCCACCCGCGCTCCAATTCGCGCAGGCCAGAACAACGCCGGCGATGAGCCCCATCCCCGGAACCACCAGCAGCGGAAAGGGCGTTGGCGTTTCACACCGCCTGACGAATCTGGGGAGCCGGTTCATGGAAGATATTATTGTGATATCACTTTAATATCTCTCCTGTCAAGCGGATTTTTCCGCCATGACCACGGCGGCATTCGTCCGCTGTCTCCTCCCGGTCAAAAGAAAACGCCGCCCGGGAAAACTCCCGGACGGCGTCCCAAAAGAAAAAGGAAACCCTATTTCGCCACGTGACCGGAAACCAGCTTGGTCATTTCGAACATGCTGACCTTCGACTTGCCGCCGAACACGGCCTTCAGCTTAGCAATCAGAATGAGTCAGGCCACAACATA
>CAVRNM010000200.1:0-16341 GCA_963722225.1 uncultured Verrucomicrobiae bacterium | reverse complement strand
CGGCGATCGCGAGATTATCCTCTATTGTCGTTCCGGCAGCCGCTCCGACCGGGCGGCCCGCCTCCTCGCTGCCGAGGGCTGCAAGACCGCCAATGCCGGTGGTTTTTCCGCGTGGCAGGATTCCGGCCTGCCGGTCGGCCAGCCGAAGCACCCAGGTTGAGCGTCAGGCGCTCGGAACGGTTTCGATGTCGCGCCGGCGGTCGCGGCATTTCCACTGGGAGAATCCCATGGTCGCGAAGATGCCGCCCGGCCCGACGTCAGGGCGCCGTACGGCGGCCGACGATTTCGAGATCGCGCTCCGCCCCATGGAGCAGCGCCACGCGTGGCAGGTGTCCCCACTGTTCAAAGCCGTGTTTGGCGAAGAGACGCAGACTGGGCCCGTTGTGCGCCCAGATAAGGCCGACGAGGCTCTTGACGCCCACCGCCGGGGCCCGGGCGATGGCCTGCCGCACCAGCAGGTCGGCGAGTCCGCGGCGCCGGTGGGTTTCCGCGACATACACGCTGATTTCCGCGGTGGGATGGTAGGCCGGTCGCGGGTGAAAATCGCTAAAACTGATCCAGGCGCAGACAAGGCCGGCGGAGTCCTCGGCCACCCAGAACGGCCGCCGGTCTGGGGTGTGCGACCGAAACCAGGGCAGCCGGCTGGCCACGCTGACCGGGGACGTGTCGGCGGTCACCATCCCGCCCGGAATGGTGGCGTTATAGATCGCGACAATCGCGGGCAAATCCGTTTCGGTGGCATCGCGCACACCAAACGGAGATTCTGGGACGTCGGACATGTTTGCCGCCAACCCCGGCGCCGGCCGCCGCATCAATTCTTTGTCTCCGCCGCGGGCGGGGCAATCTGCATCTTCCCCGCAACCTCCAGCAAACGTTGACGCAGGATGGCGTTTTCCTCCTCCGGCGTCTTCTTGTACGTCGACCGTTCGAGGGCGCGTTCGGCCAGTTCGGTGCTGATGATGAAAACGTACCCGGATCTCACGAAGGAAAGATTGCCGCGTTTCGCGACCACCGGCTTCACCGCGCGGGAGATGGTCGAACGGTTTTCGAAGTTCGACCCGCCGGGATGCAGGGTGAAGATCAAAACCGATCCGCCCTGGAATTGCGGCAAAAAGGCGGCGTTTTGCTCCATGCTGGAACCCGGGAAGTTCGTCGCAAAATCAGGCATAACAATGCTGGTGAAGAAATTGACGAGGAATTCCTTGGGACCGCGCGTGTCGTACTCCGACTTCAAGTCCCGCGACAGCGGAAAAGCGGCGACGCTCAGGTGGATCTGGAAGTTATCGTCGAAGGTGACGACGTTCGGGGTGTCGGAAACGGATCCTCCAAATTCCGGGAGAACCGGGATCTTCATCTGGAAGATACCGGTCGGGGAGAAATAGGTGTCGCCCTCGATCCTCCCGTAATTTCGAGACGGCAGGGAGGGCGCCGCGTCCGGCGCACCGCCGGATGTCGAGGCGGTCTGTCCGCAGATTTGGGAAAGGCACCCGCCAAAGGCGAGCAGGACAAAAGCAACAGCGAATTTCATGAGGCAAATCCGATTACAGGGGAAAGCCTTGCGATTTCAAGTCACTATGCAGCGATCACCCACGCGGCTATGTGACTCCCAGCTTCTGCCAAAGTGCCACCGGAATCTGTTCCGCCCGGACGTGCGGGCCGTAGCCGGCGGCTTCGATTTTCGCCAGCCACGCCGCACGGATTGGGGCCGGGAGGTGCACGCGCAGGAGGGCGCCCAGCTGCTTGCGGCGCTGCTGAAAACAACGCCGGATGAGGGCCTTGACCTCCGGAACAAATTGAAACGGCGCCGCCTTGTGCCCGAAAACCTGCAAACTTGAGTCGACGTCCGGACGCGGGTGAAAACAGGACGCCGCCACGCGAAACCCCGGGGCAGAATCGTAGGCTGCCTGCAGGAAGATCGAGATCGCCCCGTAACTCCGGGTGCTCGGGCGGGCGGTGTAGCGATCGGCGGCTTCGCGCTGCAGCATCAAGACCATCCGGCCGGGGGGCGGGCCGGACAGCACGGCGTCCATCCACGGCGTGGAAATGGCATAGGGGAGATTGGCGATGATCTTGAAGGCGGAGGCCGCCCGCGCCACCGGGAGGCCGGCCAGCGGCCAATCGATCGCGTCGCCCTCGAGCAAGTGCAGTCGGTCGGGAAAACGCGGCGCCAGCGTGGCGGCCAGGTGCTGGTGCAGGGCGCGATCTTTCTCCACCGCCCAAACCTCCGCGCCCGCCTCCAGCAGGGCGCCGGTGAGCGTGCCGAGTCCCGGACCGATTTCCACCACGGCGTCGCCCGGCGCCACCTGGCCGAGTTCGAGCGACTTGCGGACGATGTTGCCGTCGACCAGGAAATTCTGCCCGAGAAACCGCTTGGGCCGGTGGCCCAGCTGATCAAGCAGCGCGCGGGTGGCGGTGGGGGTCAAGGGCATGGCAGCAGCCGGCGTGGAGCAGGCCTCAGTCTCCTCGCAACTCCGCGATGAGGCGCGCTGGAGCAGGCGTTTTCATCAGCGCTTCGCCGACCAGTATGGCGTGGGCGCCCGCCGCGCCGGCCCGGGCGGCGTCCCCGCGGGTGAAGATGCCGCTCTCGCTGACCGCAATGACCCGGCGTGGAAGCAGGGGAATCAGTCGCTCGCTGATTCCCAGATCCGTCTGGAAGACCGCGAGATCGCGATTGTTGACGCCGACGATCGTGGGCTCGTGGCGGAGGACGCGCTCGAGGTCCGGTTCATCATGGATCTCGAACACCGCGTCCATGCCGGCGGCGCGGGCCGCATCGTGCAGAACCCTGATTTCGTCATCGTCGAGCGCCCGGACGATGATGAGCACGGCGCTGGCGCCCGCTTCCCGGGCTTGCAGCACCTGGAGCGGGTGAACCATGAAGTCCTTGCGCAGGCAGGGAAGGGCGGGAGCGGTTTCCGCCCGGCCGGCCGTCACCTCGCGGAGGTCGTCCAGCGAGCCGCCGAAATAGTGCGAATCGGTCAGCACGGACAGCGCGTCGGCCCCGGCGGCATGGTAGCGCCGGGCCTGTGCTAGCCGACACTTCCGCCCTGATATCGCCGGCGGAAGGAGAACGGCGCTTGATTTCAGCGATAACCGCGAGCCGGCGGTCGGCGCGCCGCAGGGCCGCGGCAAACGACGGCAGCGGGGGCCGTTCCGCGTTGGACCGGGCAAGTTCCGCCGCGGACACCGGACGCAGCAACGGAGCGATCTCGCGCCGCTTGTGGGCCATGATCTCGGTCAGCTTGTCCATGAGCGGCTTTGATTAGCCGCAAAGACACGCGAAAGGCGCAAGGCTTTATGTTTTGCGTTTTTTGTGTCTTCTTGCGCCCATCCCTTCCATGAGTGCGATTGACGATCTCTGCCAAACCGTGGCGCGGTTGCGCGCGCCTGACGGATGCCCCTGGGACCGGGAACAGACCCACCAGACGCTCACCCGTTGTCTGATTGACGAATGCAGCGAGCTGCTCGAGGCCATTGACCGGCTCGACCTGCCGCACATGCGCGAGGAGCTGGGCGATGTGCTCGTGCAGGTGGTCTTTCACGCCCAGCTGGCGGCCGAGCGGGGTGAATTCGATTTCGACGACGTGGCCCGGGAGATCAACGAAAAGCTGGTGCGCCGCCATCCCCATGTCTTTGGCCTCGGCCGGCTGAATTCCTCCGCGGAGGTGCTCGTGCAATGGGACGCGATCAAGCGGACCGAGCGGCAGGCCACGGGGGAGAGCGAGGCGGCCGTCTTCAAGCCATCGCCGCCGCAGCTGCCCGCCTTGATGTATGCCGAGGCGGTGTGGAAGCAGGTCGAGAAAAAGCGGCTGGACGGTGCCGGCCAGGTTGACCGGGCGGAGATGCGGCGGCTCGGCGCCGATCTGACGGAAGAGGCACTCGGCCGCCGGCTATTCGAACTGGCGGCTGCGGCACTGTCCAAGGGCCTGGACCCGGAGGGGGCGTTGCGCCGCGAGGCGTCACGGGTGGCGGGGGAGGCGGAAGCGGCCTGGCGCGCGGCCAATCCGCCCGGCTCCTGATCGGTTGCCGGATGGCCACCATGAACTCCGCGGGTGCCAACGGGCCGGATCCGACGGCAGCCACTGTGCCGGCAGGGGTCGCGGCGGAATGGCTGGCGCCCTTCTTGGAGCATCTCGCCAAGGAGCGCCGCTATTCGCGCTACACGGTGCGCAACTATCGCCAGGCATTCGAGGATTTCTGGCGCTGGCTGGCGCGGAGCGGGCTCGCGGACCGAGCCTGGGACCGCCTGGAGTCCCGTGAGCTGCGCGATTTTGTGATTGAGGGACAGCGGCGCTTCAGCCGGCGGACCTTGCACAACCACCTGTCCGGACTGCGGGCATTCTGGAAGTTCTGGATGCGGCGCGGCCGGCTTTCGCATTCTCCCCTGGTCGGGCTCCCGCTGCCGAAGCTCGCCCGACCGCTGCCAAAATTCCTCACCGAAAAACAGATGGTCGACTTGCTGGCGGGGCCGCAGCGCCTGATCGAGAATGGAAGTCTGGACCCGTTCACGGCCTGGCGCGACCGAGTGGTGATGGAGCTGCTCTATGGCGGGGGATTGCGGGTGAGCGAGCTGAGCGGGCTGAACTTCGGTCAGATCGATTTCGAACGCGGATTCGCGCGCGTGCTCGGCAAAGGAAACAAGGAGCGGCTGTGCCCGCTCGGCCGGGTCGCGATGGCCGTGCTGGTGAAGTGGCGGGACGAGTTTGCCCGCGCGCGGGCCGCCGACGCGCCGGTGATCGTCAACGCGCGCCACCAGCGCCTGCCCGTGCGCCAGATTCAACGACTGCTCAAGCGCTATCTGGCGCTGGCCGACCTGCCGGCGGACATGACGCCACACAAGCTTCGGCACAGCTATGCGACGCACCTGCTCGATGCGGGCGCCGACCTGCGGCTGGTGCAGGAGCTCCTGGGCCATGTGAATCTAGCCACGACCCAGATCTACACTCACGTGAGCGTCGCGCGCTTGAAGAAAGTGTACGAGCAGGCGCATCCCCGGGCCTGAACGGGGATCGGAAGGTCGCTTGCGACCGATGATCGCCCGCCAGAGGGCTTCCTACACCCGCACACCAATCGGTTCGCGTGCGCGGGGTTCACTGCAAATTCGGCTAGGGTGTCACTTCAGGCTTCGTTCCGGGTCCCGCTTGACCGCCATCGTCGGATACCTGGTTGCTCGCGACGAACCAGAATGCGAACGTCAAGAATATCGTCAGCACGGCTACCGTGGCTGCCAGCGTTTTGCCGTGCCATAATCCGGAGAACCATTCCCGGAACTCGACGGAAAGAACATTCGCCTGTCCTCCATAGACTTCCAACTCTCGCAAATACTTCTTGGTATCCATGGGATCATAACCCAAGGGATCAGCAGGCGTCGGCTCGGCAGTGAAATAGATTGTGAGCGCGCTGCCCAGACCCAGCGCCAAAAGCATCACGGCAACATCGCGGATTTGTTTTCGCCCCATTCTGAAACGGTCGAGAATGGCATGATTTCCTTGACCGGGGTTTGGGCGGCTTTCCCCGGTGTCACGCTCCTGCATCCTGGTCCTGATGGCAGCGATTTTATCGTCGGAGATGCCATGGCCTCGCTTCCGCAGTTCCGCCAATGCGGCCTCAACAGCCTCAAGCTCATACCTGGAACAATTGCGCAGGTATTCTTCCAATTCCGAATCAGAGAGGGTGGGGATCCTGGTTTGGAATGTCTCGGGCATGGGCTTTCTTTTGCTATAGCTGGCGGCCTGGAAAATGCGAGTGATGGCTCATGCCAGCCAGGACGCTGGCGCGGATCTTTCCTAGCGCGGCTGATGCCGCAACAAAAATGGAGGGCGCTGCGCCGTCAGCGCCACTTGGGAATTGGGCGGCGACAGCGCACCGCCCTCCACGAAAATCGTCGCACGCCGCGACGAAACGAACCGAGATTAGCACTCTACGCGATAGCCTGCCTGTAGAATGTGTCCAACCCCGGCGCCGTGCGTGCTGGCCGGCAAATCCGGGTTAGGGGCTCGGAACGTAATGGTTCAGTTCCTTCTTATCGAACGATTTGGGCGTCATCTCCAATCGGGCGTTTTCTTGTTTCGCCAAACGCGACAGGTCATCCGGGCTGCGCACGATGTGCGGCGTCAGAAAAACGATGAGCTCGGTCTTTTGCTTGTTCTTTGTCTTATATTTGAACGCATAGCCCAGCAACGGGATGTCGCCGAGCAGCGGCACCTTGTTCTCCACCTGGGTTGTCTGGGTGGACATGAGGCCGCCGATGACGACCGTCTGGTTGTTGGGTGTGACGACCACCGTGTCGGCCGAGATCAGGTTGATGATGGGAGAATTCACCCCATTGCCGATTGCGACGGTGTCGGAGCTCAACGACGAGATCTCCGGATCCAGGATCATTTCGACATTCCCCTCCGCCGTGATGAACGGCGTCACCTTGAGGCTGATGCCGATGTCGGTCTGCACGACGGTGTTTTCAAAGGTGGTCTGGTTGCCCACGGCGATCGGCGTGAAACCGGTGACAAGCGGAATCTGCTCGCCAACCAGGATCGTGGCCTGCTGGTTGCTGCGCGTCAGAATCGTCGGGCGGGAGAGCACCTCCGTTTTGTTGTTTGCCGCCAAGGCGTGGATCGTCGCGTTCACGCTCGTGCCGGAGATGGCATAGAAGGCGCCGTTGCTGCTGGGCGAGGCCGGGCTGGGCGTGCTTCCCACCGCCGGGGCCTGAGAGATCAAGCCTGAATTTCCTGCGGGAGTGGTCCCTGACGATGTCGTGGTGGCGAGCGGAAAGACAGTCGTGCCGAGGCCGAACTGGCTCAAGGCCGTGCCCGCGCCATTAAGGCCGAAGCCGAGAGCGCCCGTGTAGTTCATTTCCGTCCCCAGGTCGAGTTCGTTGGTATGCGTGACCTGGACGAAGACGCAGTCGATCAGCACCTGCGGCCGGGGTTGGTCGAGGCCGGCGACAATCGACTTGATGACTTCGAAGGTCTGATCATCGGTGACGACGATCAGGCTGCGTGAATCCATGTCGCTGGTGATCAAAGCATCGCCCAGCATGGTCGAATTGGTGTATTGGCGGGTGGCGCTGGCGTTGCTGCTCGCTCCACCTCCGCCGGCGACGCCTCCCGCCCCGCCACCGATTCCCCCACCAATGCCGCCGGGACGGGCCCCGGTCGTCTGTTGGGCCGTTGCGTGGCTGGCGCTTAGAAGAACCAAGCCGGCGGAGAGCAGGCTGCGAATCCGCCATCGAAATAGTTGTGATGTCATGGGAATGGGTTTTTAAATCGTGTTTTCAAACCGCCCTTGAGCGCGAGGCTGGCTGGGCGGGAATGTTGCCCTTCGAATCGTGTTGGGCCGGGCGTCTGAATTCTCATCAAGTCTCAGTGGCTCGCCGACGCACTGCTGCCCAGATTGAGAACCGGGGCGGCGTTGGTCGGCTGGGCGTTGGTGGTGGCGCGCGAGCTCAACGGATCAGCCTGCGTCGTGCTCGAGGTCCGGGAGACGCTGCTCTGGAAGAGGTTTTGGAGCACCGTTTGCACCTGTTGCACATCCGCGTTTTGCACCGTGATAATAAAGGCCTTCTGCTTGCGGGCTGAGCTGTAATCCAACCGGGCCACCATTTCGGCGATGTCCGGCATCTGATCCTTCGAGGCGCTGACAACAATTGAGAAGGTCCGCGGGTCGGCGACGGCCACGACAGGAGTGTTTCGACCGCTGGTGGCGCCCGTGCGGGTTCCGGTCCCAGCCTGGCCGGCCGCGCCGCCACGGAAGGCTCCCGCCCCTTGGCCGGCACCTCCAGCTCCAGCCGCCCCCCCGAAGCCGCCGCCGAAAAAGCCCCCGCCAAAGAAGCCGCCCGGACCCCCTCGGAATTGGCCGACATTGCCGGCGGCCGGGGTGGAGGTCCCGTAAAGATTCGTGATCAACTGGGCCATCTCGATCGGATCCGCATTCCTCAGCTGGAAGACCCGGGTGGTGGAGACGGTCTCGATCGACCGATCAAGCGCCGACACGATTTCCACGATGTGGTGAATGTTCATCTCCGTATCGGTGACGACGAGCGAGTTGCTGTCCTGGTTGGCGGTCAGGGTCGCCGAACCCGGCATTAGCGCCCCGAGGTCCTTCGCCGCCTGCGTCGCGTCGATGTGCCGCAGCGGGATGATCTGCATCACCATGTCGGCCGTGAGCGGGATCTCCTCGGGGTTGTTCCCGGTATGAATCGGTATGTTCTGTTTCTTGGCGTCGTCCTTCGAGGTCACGATCAGGTTCCGGCCCCGAACGCTGGCGCAGTAGCCATTCTTGTTCAGCGCGACATTGAGCAGCTGCACCGCCTCTTCCTTTGAAACCGGCTGGGCGCTCCACATGTCCACCGTGCCGCTCACCGGAGTCTCGAGCACGATGACAAATCCGGCGGCGTCGCTCAGGTAATTCAACACCGTCTCGAGCGGCGCGCCGCGAAAGTTGAACCGCAATCCGGGCGCCAGCCCCGCCGGAGCCCCGGCGTCCGGTTCGTTCGCAGTGGCATCCGTGGCCAACGACGGCGGAGCTTGCTGGGCCCGGCCACTGGCAGCGAGCGCGGCCAGTCCAAGCCACAGCGTGGAAGTCAGCAGGTTGATTTTCATTGTTTCAATTGTTTCTGTCTTTGCTCCATCAGTCGTCTGAGAACATCCGAGGCGTCAGCCGGAATCGCCGGCGCGGTGCTGGCGGCCGGTGCCCGGTCAATCCGGGTGGCGGCGCTCACGGCCCACTGCCCGCCCTCCGGTCGGTGAAGTTGCTGGCCGATCGCCAGGGAGAGCCGCTTCGAATCCCGGGTGAGCTCGACTCCGTCGGCCAGGATGCGCGCCACCGTGAATTGGGCGATCGCATCCCCGACGTGAAGTGCTTTGCGATAATTGCCGTCGGGACTGTCGAAGAAGGCGAACAGACCTTTCTCGTACTGCATGGTTCCGACGAGCGAAATCGTATCGCCGGCGGGCGGCGGGGGCTCGTCGGACTTCCGGCCCACCCGGTTTGGGTCGAAGATGTTCCAGTCCCCGATCAAGCGGAAGGCGGCAAAGCTGGCGGCGGGCGGCGCGCCCGTCGGGAGCGTTGCGGGATCAGCGCCAGAGGCAACACTTCCGACCAGGAGAAGGGCGACCGCCAGGGCGACGATCTTGCTGGAGGGCGGTGCGCCGTCACCGCCATGGCACTGAGCGGCGCTGACGGCGCAGCGCCCTCCAAACTGGGCAGCGATCTCAGCCGCATGGCATCGTTTCATGGTTTGCCCTCCAGCGGAGCCAGCCGCAGGCCGGTGATCGTCAGGCTGAGCGTCAGCCGCTGACCGGTGTCGTCCCGGGAAACCAGCTCGACGGACTCGGCGTGCATGGCCAGCGGCGATTTCTCCAGTTCGTACAGGAAACGGCTCAGCGCCGGCAGGGTGCCGGTAGCGTCCAGCCGGCATTCCAGCAGAGAGTAAGCGTCGGTCGCGCCGTGCTTCCATAGGGGCTTGATCGATCCTGAGTTCGATGGCGCTGGTCCGGCCGCAACTTTCGAACGCCGACAACACCTCATATTCGGATTGCGCCTGGTCCCGGGGCAGCGCGCCCGACTGGATCTCGGCCCAGACCTGCCGCAGATGCGCGTCGCGCGCGATGATGTTGCGGCCGCTGGCCACGGATCCTTTCAGCTGCCGGATTTCGGCCGAGTGGGCCTGCCAGGCGTTGACGAGGGGCGTGAAGACAATCCGGTCCAAGGCCAGCAGGAGCAGGAGCGCCCCGGTGAGCAGGATGAGCCAGCGTTGGCGCTTTGGCATGTTCGTCATCATGATCCGGAACCTCCAATCCAGCGAAACGTGAAGGTGAACTGGGCCGGGATCTTCCCGCTGATGGACTCCACCTTCAGCCCCTGGATCTCCCTGGCCTTGCGCAATTGATCCTGCGTTCGCAATAACGCCCGTTCGTCCCGGGCGGTGCCGGTGATGTCGACGGTCGTGATATTCGCCACGTGGTGAATGTCGAAGGACCTCGCCGTCACGCTGCCGTTGTCCGGGAAGCACTGGGTGACGCGCGCCAGAATGCGGAGATCGGGAAACGAGTGATCATACCAGGGCCGATAATCCCGAATCCGGTCCTGGATTTCGTTGAGCGAGGCGACCTGCGCCTGCATCCCGCGCCACCGGTTGCGCAGCAGCTGCAGCCAGATCTCCTGCCCGCCGAAGGCCGCCAGGGCCAGCGCGACGGCGCCACCCAGCGCCAGTCCGGTCGTGGCGAGGCGCTTCGAGTTATAGCGCGCCATCAGCAATGACCAGCGCCCCGGGCGCGGCGGCAGAAACTCCACGTCGGAGCCCGCCGACGCCAGCCAGTGGAGAGCGATGCTTTCCGCGATCTGGCCCGCCAGGCGACTGTCGGGCGGGCCCCTGGCCTCGACCTTCAGCCCCACCGATTCCGGCCAATCCCGCAGGCTTTCCGTCAGCGGATCGACCATCTTCGCGTCGCCGCACAGGCAGAGCTCCCGCAGATCGCCGCGCAAGTCGGGCGACACCTGTTCGAAGGTGACGCGCAACTCCCGGGCCACGGCGCCGCCATCGACCAGGCTTTCTCCCGTTTCGGATTCGATCGCGGCCTCGCAGGTGCGAAACGCCGCAATTCCACCGCCGGCGGAGACCAGCAAAGTCGCTCCCGTGCTTTCGACCGCCACGGTGATGCGGCCCTTTCCGGGAGACGCGACCACGCCGGGCAACGCGGCGAGACCCAGCGTAAAACTCACGGGTTTCAGCCGGGCCGCCTTGGCCATCGCGGCGAGAAGCTCCAGCCGGTCCTTGCGCACGGCGAGCTGCGTCACATAAGTCCCGCCGGCGGAGCAGTGAATCGAGCGGGCAATCTGCAGTTGGGCCGCGTCGTAGGGGAATCCCTTCTCCGCCTCCAGCTGCAGGAAGCTGTCCAAGTCCTCGGGCGACAGGGCCGGGGTCTTCGTGTGCTGGCTCATGATCCAGTTCGCCGGCACCGCAACCACACAAGCGTGTTCGGAAATCTTGGCGGCCGCCAGACGGTTCCGGATCTCCCGGCCGACCAAGTTGGGATCCGGATGAAGGAGATCGAGGGACAGGGGCGCCGACATGGAATTGACGACCGTGATCGTCTCTTTGGATCGCGCCACCTGGACGGCGTGCAACTGACCATCGCTCAAGGTCAGCCCGAGCACCGAGTTCGGCCGTTTTTTGAATTTCCAGATCATTGATGGTTGTTCCCAACGAGACGTCCGGGCCCAGCCGCGGATTTCATGGAAACGTGCCGCCCTGGTCCCGGTTTGGAGAAAATGCGCGCGCCGGGGACCGCGCGGCTCCCGGACACCGTCGGCACCACCGGGTCATTGTCAGAGTGGGGCATCTGGGTCAGGGGTTGGCGGTCTTGAGGGTTTTCCGGACCTGCGTTCCCAATGCCCAGCCAAGGGAAGTCAGGTCCTGCCGAAAAATGATCCGTGGCGTGCCCATGGTCGTGTCAAAAACCACTTTTTCGCGGTGATAGCCACGGCCGAATCGTCCGACTGCGGCGATATCCGCGGAGAATTGATAAGACTGGTCCGTGATGTAGGGCCCGGCGCGGCGGATGGCAGCGGGACTGAGCACGTGGGTGATCCAGACGAGCGACGTGAGGGCCGTGGGATTGGCCAGGCGATAGGTCACAAGGCTCGCCGCGCTGCTGAGTCCGATTCCCGGAATGCATGCGAGCACGGTCTCGCTGGCGGTGTTGACATTGACCAGCCCCACCGACGACGAGCCCATGATGGAGGTGTGGATGAGGGCGAATTCGCTCTCCGTCATCCCGCTCGCCAGCATGAAGTCCGCCACGCAGGTAAAGGTGCGCTGGGGGCGTGCGCTATTGAGGTTTTGCAGGATCCTGGCCCCGCGCTCCGCGGTGATCCCTCTCCTCGTCAGCAGGGCCGTCAACCGCTGGAAATTGGGATTGTTGGGCGCGAGATTCGAGATGTTCACGCGCGATCCGCCGGTGCGGGTCGTGGTCGGCTGGTTGCTGAAGGCCGTGACATATTCGAACATTCCGGGCTGCAACTGTCCGTCTTGGTTATCGTGGGGGGAGACTGGTCGCCATCGTCCTCATTGGGATCCAGGGTGCCGTTGAGGTTGGTGTCTTCCCCGAACAGGAGGTCAAGCGTGGCGCCATAAACGAGCCGAAGCTCCTCGACCGATTCGAACGGCGCCCCCTTGTTGAGCCGCGGCGGGTCAAGCGTCGAGTAGGCGCTGCTGAGCGCACTGCCGCTGGATTGCGACTGCCGGGTGCGCCAGCCCACGATCGCGGCGGCAAAATCGGAAGTCATGTTGGCCATGGGCAGCGCGGTGAGCATCGCGGCCGTCGCCGTGTTGAGGTTGAGCTTGGATGCCTCGTCGACGAGGCAGAACATCGGGTCGGTGGTGGGCAGGTTGTTCACATCGCGTCCGATGAACCAGAATTGCGGATCGCCGGTATCATTGCCGACGCGCAGGGCCTCGGCGTAGTAGTCGGCGTTCGGGTCGGGTGCGATTCCGCTGTCGGGCACGACGCCGTCAATCGCATAGTTGTTCAGGATATTTGCGGCATAGCGCGTTCCGGCGGCGACCGCCTGCCGGGCCTCGATCTCCCCCACGCGGTTGGCGGCCGCCTGGAGCTCCGAATTGGTCGAATCGGCGAAATAGAGAACGAGCACGACCAGCCCGAGGCAGATCCACAGCACGATGATCAGCACCGACCCGCGCTGCCGCCGGAGCGGATCCGCGAAAGAAAGCGTCGCCGGCGTCATGATCCGGTCCCTCCGGCGGCCTGCGCCAGGGCCGCCGCCTGGCTGGTCTTGGTGGCGACCACAACCGGCACCACCAATTTGACCGGTTGCGGCAGGGACTGGCTGGAGGCGCGATTGGTGAGCCACAGGCTGAAACGGATCGCCACCGGCAGCGTGGACGTGACCGTGGAATCCCAGGTGTCGGTCCATTCGTTGCCGTCGTAATAGTCAAATTGGGCGTCCGTGACTCCCGTGAGCAGGACCTGCTCGTCCGTGGTCGGCGTCTGGGCGGGGAGGAGATTTCGCGTCACGGCGCGGACGAGGTTCTTGGCATTGGTGCCGTCGTTGGCCGGCGCGAGAAAGTAGGCGACGACCTGCACCTCGGAAAACGGGCTCCATCCGTCCACCGTGGCGGAGGTGGTGTAGAGATCCGGGCTCACCCGCGTGTCGGCGAACTCCTGCGTCAGCGAGTCGGCGGGCGTGTCTTGAAATTGCCCCGAGAACGTGCCGGCGGGCGGTGTCACCGCGCCGGCGGGCAACATCAGTCCCGCGAGATCGCGCTGCACCAGGCCCAGGGCGCGCTCCAACACCAGATCCGTGTCGATCCGCTCATGCGTGGAGTTGTGCAGCCGGAGCGCGCCAAAATAGGTCCCATTGATGACGATCAGCACGATCGCGCAGACCGCGGTGGCGATGAGGAGCTCCAGGAGCGTGAAGCCGCGGTCCGCGCGGCGGTGGCCGGGGATCGGTTGCATCAGGAGGTGCCCGCCGCGACCGGCGCCTTGCCGGGAGTGCCGGGCGTGTCGGCCGTGGGATCGAGCAAGGTGCTCGCCTTCATCTCGTATTGCGTGCCCCGCACCGTGAAGGTGACCCGGACGGTCAGCTGCGTCATCGCATCCTGGGACCAGGTCTCGGCCTGCAGGGCCCACGGATAATTGGTGCCGCCGTCGGCCTCGACTCCGCTGGCCGATTTCTCGACCGTCTGGCCCTGGCTGAGGAGCACCAGTTGTTCGTTCAGCACCCGCTCGGCCACGCGCATCGCGGCCACTTTGCGCTGGCCCAGCACCGCCGCCCGGCTGACGACGCTCATGCCCTCCAAGGCGATGGGAATGACGATCGCCATCAGGAGCAGCGCCGCCAGCACTTCCGCCAGGGTGAAACCACCGCGGTGGCGGGGGGAGGCTTCAGTTCGCTTTGGCGGGGAGAATCTCATATCCAAGCCGGTTGGCCGTCGGCACCAGCTCCAGCGCCGCCTCGGTGCCCTGGCGAATCACGATCCGGCCGATGCTGGCCTCATCAAAAAACCCGTCGGGCATGAAGCGAATGGCCGGCAGGTTGTCCGGCACACCCAGTCTCTCGTCGTTGTCTTCCGACACGAGCAGCGGGTTCGAAGCAAAGGCCTCGATCGTCAAGGTGGAGTCGACCGCGAACCGCGAAGCCCGGTCGTCCGGCTCACTCGATGCCGACTGCGTGACCAGGCCGTAGGCCGACTGCCTCGCATCAATCCAGAGCAGCACCGGCACGCCCTCCGCGACGGCCCGGCTCTGGCCGTAGCGCGTCAGCGCGAGCAGGCGTCGGGCCTCCGAGTTCAAGACCCGTCCCTGAAGAACGACACCAGGTGCGGCGCCACGAGCGCAGCGGCGATGCCGAGCAGCAGCATCACGACGATCAACTCGATCAGCGTGAAGCCGCCGGTCCGTTCGCGGCCGCTCTTACCTGCCCGTGATGCCAGCATTGTAGATGTCGTCGGCCGTGCCGAGCTGTCCGTCCGGCCCCATCGAAATGATGTCGTAGCCGCTCGGATACCGCTTGCTCGGATACTGGTAGATGTAAGGGTGTCCCCACGGATCGAGCGGGACGTCGCTTTCCAGATACGGCCCGCGCCATCCGCCGACGTCGGCGGGCTGAACCACCAGCGCCCTCAGTCCATCCTGCTCCCGGGGATACTCCCCGTGTCCACTTCGTAGGCGCTGAGCGCGGTCTTGAACGTGGCGATCTGCGTGATCGCGGCCGTCTCCTTCGCCTGCTCCGCGCGGCCGGAGAACTTGGGCAGGACGAGCCCGGCGAGGATGCCGAGGATGACCAGCACGAGCATCAGCTCGATGAGCGTGAAACCGCGCGGGGACGAAAACCGGGGGCGTCGGGGCGGAGTGTTCATGGGGAGAAGTTATTTGATATGATCGGTGAGCGAGAAGATCGGATAGACCATGCCGATGAAGATGGTGCCGATAAGCCCCGCGATGAGGAACAGCATCAGCGGTTCGGCGAGGGAGACGGCGGTCTTGAGCGCCCGGTCGAGATCCCCCTCGGTCACTTTCGCGATCCGCAACAGCTCGGAGTCGAGCCGGCCGCTCTCCTCCGCCACCGAGATCATTTCGATGACGGCGCTGGGGAACAGCGCGTGGTTCTTCGCGAGGCTGGTGCCGAGCGCCTTGCCCTCCTTGACGCGGTCGATCGACTCGGAAACGGCGTCGACCAGGATCTGGTTGCCAATCGAGCGCCGCGCCACGTTGAGCGCGCTGATCAGGGGCACGCCCGCGCCCAGCAGCGTGCCGAGCATGCGGGTGAAGCGGGCCATCGCAAACTGCGCCAGCAGCGGGCCCACCACAGGCAGGTGCAGGACCATGCCCTCCCATGCCCGGTGGCCGTTCTCGGATTTGAACCAGCTGCGCAGGGAAAAGACGGCCACCAGGGCCGCCCCCCCGACGTACAGCCCGTAATCGCGCACGGCCTGGCTCGTCTGGACGATCATCTGCGTGAGCAGGGGCAGGTCGGCGTTGAAGCTCTTGAAGATGAGCTGGAATCGCGGAATGAAGAAAACCATCAGGAAGATCAGCACCCCCACCGCGAGCACCAGCAAAATGAGGGGATAGGTCAGCGCGCTCACCACCTTCGATCTGATGTCCTTTTCCCGCGCCTGAAAATCGGCGATCTGCGCGAGCACAACATCGAGAAAACCGCCGGTCTCGCCGGCCTCGACCATCGCGACATAAACCCGGGAAACGTCTACGAACGGCTTGTTGAGCCGCAGGCGGATCAGTTTGTCGGTGGCGCGGAAATCTCCTCGGTGCGCGCCATCGATACGCCGCCGGACACGTCGCGCTGCCACCAGCGCTGGATCGAGGCGACCGCGTCGCGCGCCAGCACCGGCGTACCATCGTGGAAGCACAGCCCGTCGCGCAGTGTCAGCTCCCAGACCTTGCTGTCGTCGCTGACTGTATGGCCCGCCACCATCTGTGGCTGCGGCTGGAACGAATTGTCCATCCCGTCCGGGCGTGTCGAACGCCAGGAGGGCGTGTTCGCGGGTACCGAGGCGGTGGTGAACGGCGGGTCCAGCGTCGCCAGGTCCGATTGCGGAATGTATTTCAGCACCGCTGGCGCGGCGCGGGCAATGCGCGGCGCGGCAAGCGCGGCGCCAAGCGACGCGCTCAGGAAGTCGCGGCGGCGCATGCGTGAGTGGCGTGCGGATCGGCGGTGTGCAGGCGGACGGCGATGATCGGGGCGGCGGCGATCGACATGCGCTCACCGTCATGGCCGACTCCCGGCACGTCGATCACGTGCCAGGCGCAGGTGGTTTGCAGCGCCCGCGCGGCGGCGTGGCCGGCAGCGACGTAGGCC
>CAVRNM010000199.1:0-3353 GCA_963722225.1 uncultured Verrucomicrobiae bacterium | reverse complement strand
GAACTGTTCTGCCGCTGGTAGGATTACGTATTGCTGATGCTGGCCGAGCTGGATCAGCTCTTTGCCCGCAAGTTCGACGAAGCATGAGTTCCTGGCTGCGCCAGCAACTCATCACCTTCGGTCAAATCCCGAAAAAGGCTCTGGCGTTGGCCGTCGTGGTGGCTGCAAACTCGTCGTCGCTCACCCCGAAAAGGCCGGCGCAATACCCGGCCGTGTAGCGCACATACGCCGGCTCGTTTGGCTGGCCACGGTGGGGCACCGGGGCGAGGTACGGCGCATCGGTCTCGATCATCAGTCGCGCCAATCCCTGGGCTTTGGCCGCCGCGCGCAGGCTGTCGGCCTTCTTGTACGTAATCACGCCCGTGAACGAGCCGCGGCCACCGCGCTGCAGGAGGGCGTTCATCTCCTCCACGCCTTCGCTGAAACAGTGGAAAACCACCCGGCTCCAGTCGACCCCGCTCTCATCAATCATCCCCACGCATTCGCGAAAGGCGCCGCGCGAATGCACGACGACGGGCACCCCGACCCGGCGGGCAATTTTCAACCCGGCGGCAAACGCAGCCCGCTGGCGCTCGAAGATCCCCTCCGCCTCCGCGGCCTCCGCCGGCAGATGGAACCGGTCCAGCCCAATTTCGCCAAGTCCCACCGGCCGCGGCGCATTGCCGGTGAAGAACGCCTCCAACTGAGCCGTCGCCTCCGCCCAATTCGTGTCCACCGAACACGGGTGAAGCCCCACCGTGTAATGCACCGCGCCGGATTGCTCGCGCGCCAGGTCGCGATAGAGCGTCCAGTCCGCCGGCTCGGTCCCGATGGCAATCATCGCCTCCACCCCGGCCGCGCGCGCCCGTTCGAGCACCGCCGGCAGCTCGCCCCGCCGGGAAAAGGAATCCAGATGAGTGTGGGTGTCGACGAGACCCATGGGCAAAAGCACAAAAACCAAATCTCCAAACACCAAGCAAATCCCATCGCTACCCTGCGACCTTTGGGGGTTGGAACTTTGAAGTTTGGCGTTTCAGCCGCGGTACAGCGGCAGGTAACGCTCGCGGAGGTAGCGCAGCAGGTGCTTCGGATTCAGCGGTTCGCCGGTGACGACCTCGACCAACTCCCGGGTATCGTGGCGCCGGCCTTGTTCATGGACGTTCCGCCGCAGCCAGCCGAGCAATCGCGAGAAATCGCCGCGCGCAAAATCGCCGTCCAGACCCGGCAGATCGCCCTGGACCTTGTACCAGAATTGCGCCGCCATCATGTTGCCCAGGCAGTAGCTCGGAAAGTATCCGAACATGCCACCCGACCAGTGCACGTCCTGCAGCACGCCTTCCCGGTCATTGGCCGGCGTCAGGCCGAGGAGTTCCTGCGCCAACGCGTTCCACGCCGCCGGCAGGTCCGCCACCGCGAGCGTTCCCGCGAACAGCCATTTCTCGATCTCAAATCGCAGGATAATGTGCAGGTTGTAGGTGACTTCGTCGGCATCCACGCGGATGAGCGTCGGCCGCACCGCATTGACCGCCAGGTAAAGCTCGTCGGAGGAAACTGCACCGACCTGCGCGGAAAACGTCTCGCGAAAGCGCGGCTCAAAGAACCGCCAGAAGGGGCGGCTGCGGGCGACCTGGTTCTCCCACAATCGGCTCTGCGATTCGTGCACGCCCATGCCCACCGCCTGCCCAAGCGGCGTGCCCTGACGCTCGAGCGGCATGCCCTGCTCGTACAAGCCGTGGCCGGTCTCATGAACCGCGCTAAACAGCGAATTGAGTGGATTGTCCTCGTCAAACCGGGTGGTCATGCGTTCGTCGGCCCCGCTGCCGTCACAGAAAGGATGGAGCGAAACGTCCATGCGCCCACGGCGGTAGTTGAAACCGATCCGCTCGGTCACGACCCGCAGGAAGGTCCGCTGTTGCTCCGTTGGAAAGCCGCGAAAGATGCCGGGCCGGGCCTTCACCGGGGAAGAAACGATCTCGCGCATGAGCGGCACCAAACTGTCTTTCAGCTCGGCGAACAGCTGCCCGACCGACGCCGCCGTCATGCCAGGATCGTTGCGGTCAATCATATAGTCGTAGGGCGCGCTGGCAAAGCCCAGGTAAGCGGCCTCTTGTTTCGCCAGCTCGAGGTGTTTCGCGATAAAAGGGGCGTAGCCGGCGAAGTCGGACCTGCCGCGGCATTCCGCCCAGGCGTGAAAGGCGTTGCTGCCGTGGCGGGCCTTTTCCCGGACAAACTCCGGCGGCAGCTTTACGACTCGGTCAAAGTCGCGCCGGCCATATTTCAGCACGACCTGCTGGTCGGCCGAAAGCTCGCCCGTCCGGCCCTCGAGCAACGTCAGCAACTCCCCCACCCGCGGATCGCTGGCGGCGGCGTGCTGGAGCTCGGCCAGGAGCGCGAGTTGCTCGGCGCGCAGGTCCGCGCTGTCCGGCGGCAGATTGACCTGTTCATCCCAACCAAGCAGGCTGTTCACCGTGCCGAGGACATGAGCGCGTTTGAGTTTCGAAATCAGTTCCACATAGGCGACTTCAGTGGTCATGAGGCCATTGAACCCAAGCGCAGGCCATTCGCGAGTGCATTTGCGAGCCCGAATCCGCTCCGCCGAAGGCCGCCCGAGTTTCCGACGCGGGTTCGGGAACGGGACCGGAACCGGCGGCCAAAACGCGGCCGGCGGCCAGTGTCACGACGTGATCGGCAATCTGGAGCAGGCGCGGAGCGTGCGCGGCAAAGACGATGGTCCTGCCGCCGGCGCGCTGCCGCAGAAGAACCCCCATGAGCATCTCTTCGGAGCGATCATCGAGCGCCGAGCTGGGTTCGTCGAGCAGGAGGATCGGAGCCTCCCGGTAAAGCGCCCGGACCAGGGCGAGGCGCTGCCGCTGTCCGCCGGACAAATTCACGCCGTTCTCCGCCAGATGGGCGAAAAAACCCTGCGGAAGCCGCTCAATCGTCTCCAGCACCCCGACTTCGCGGCACAGCCGGAGCACGCGCTCCAAATCGGGTTGAAATTCACCCGGCGCGAGGTTTTCCAGCACAGTGCCCAGCAAGAGCGCGGTATGCTGGGGCACCACCGCCACGGCCCGCCGCAGACTCGCGAGCGAGTAATAATGGATATCGTGCTCGCCGATGAATATCCGGCCTTGCTGAGGAGAATAGAGCCGCTGAATCAGGGACAGCACTGTGCTTTTCCCGCAACCCGATTCGCCTCTGAGCGCGGTGATCCGCCCGGCCGGGCAGACAAAACTCAGGGCCTGGAGCGTCGCCCCCCGGCCGGCATATTTGAAACCGACGTCGTCGAAGCGAATATCGCCCGCCCGCGCCAGCGTGAATTCGATCGTGCCCTGATCACTTTCCAGATCGAGATCCATGATTTCGAAGAGCCG
>CAVRNM010000198.1:0-5261 GCA_963722225.1 uncultured Verrucomicrobiae bacterium | reverse complement strand
GCTCGTCCCCACCACAATGGGATGAAGTCGATCGTACCGGTGAATTCCACCGACAATCAGCCGCGTCCAGTTGATGGCCATGGCATCGGTGGTCTGACCGGCCACGATCCAGAATGGCGGTTCGTCCGTAAGGTCCCAGGCGATGATCGCGCTCTCGCTGCCGTACCGCCGGGCCAGCTCAGACGCAAGGTCGGTCTCGAGGCGCAGCATGTCCGGATCCGTTTGCGGGTTGCGTCCGTTGCGCCAGGGCACGTCCCAGTAGGCCTCGCCGACTTCGCCGCCGATGAAAAGGCTCGGGTTTAGATAGATTTGGTACCTGTGAGCTAGCGAGATCAGAAAATCGAGCTGCTTGAACGCCTCTGGATTATAGTCGCCGGGCCGGGGCTCAAACCAGGCCCACAGCAGGTCGAAACGAACCAGGGAGAATCCCAGCTCATGCATCTTTGCAAAATCCGCCTCGATATCCGCCAGGACCCATTGCAGGGGCCACTGCATCGCGGCCTTCGCCGGCACCCAATGGGCCCCCACCGGGATGAAGCGTTTGCCGTCTCGGATGAAGTAGGTGCCGTCGAGCTGCACGGGGACAACTTGGAATGCGGCGGCGCCGTCGCGCTTTCCTCGGCCGCGCCCAGTGGAGCCAAGGCCGGGAGGAGGAAGGGCAGCGCAACCACCAGGGCGACGCGCGAGATTACGTGGGGGTGTGACATGGTCATTCTCCGATCCTGTGAGTCAGCAGTGCACCAGGTCGTTGCTGCGCGCCAGCCCGGTGCCCCGGCCGCGGTTGAGACCGTAGTAACCGCAGTACTTGAAGCCGTCGCGATCCCGTTCCACCACGGAGACGGTGTGGAGCTGTCGATCCCCTTCCCAGGCCTGGGCGTCTGGGAGGATGCGCACGGGTTCCGAGAGCTTCCGGTAGGGCACGGCCGGCTGATCCCGGCCTCCCATCAGCACCGCGGCGGCGAAGATGGAGCATCCGATCGACATGAACATGTGGGGCAGCGGGATCATTCGTTCGGTGCAGCAGAAATTGCAAAAGTAATCTCCGGTTGGAATGTCCTGCGACGTGAAGGCCCAGCCGGACTTCCCGCGCCGTCCTCGCCCACCATCTGCTGGATCGCAAATTGCCCCGACTTCCCCCACCCAGCGCGCCGGCGGCAGGCTCGCCGGGGTTCTGAGAATTTGTTTTCCGCCCGGCGTCCGGCCTGTCAGTTTGGGGTTCAATGGAATCCCAGCCGAGGTCGCACGCCGATCGTCGCACGCGCTTCAAGCGTCGGGGGCACGGCTCCAACAAGAATTTGGTCACTGGCTCACCCGCGACCGTTGCGGGACCGCGCGGCGAACAGCAACCCTCCCCATGAATCAACGCGACGCTCTCCGCGTCATGACCTCGAGCCCTCTCGCCCATTGCCAGCTCGGCTATCGGCCGGCCTCGCCGAAGCGCCTCACGCTCGTGCCGGATCCCAGGGCCGCGACCGTGCTCCCGGAGCGGATTCCGTACTATCTGCGGACGTTGTTGGACCGCATCCCGCGCGATCAGGCGCCGCCGCCAGAGTGGAAGGCCCGCTTCTTCAACTGGCCGTTTGACCTCGCGCGCGGGGCGCTCCAGCCGGAACGGGGGCGCATCGCCTTCACGGGCGAGCTCGCGCGCACGGAGACGCGGTGGGGGGTGTTCTGGCAGGGCGACTTCACCGCCTTCGATCGCGAGGGCAACTGGCAGATCGAAACCGACCACGGCTGCACCTATCCGATTGCGATCCAGGCGAACCTCTACGACCGCATTCAGCGCGGTTATCTGCACTACCTGTCCTGCCAGCGCTCCGGTTGCGACGTACCGGGCATCCGCCGCGCGGAGCATCTCGACGACGGGGTGCTCGACGCCAACGGACAACAAATCGCCGCGACCGGCGGCTGGTACGATGCCGGCGACCTGCGCAAATGGCTGTTTCTGACTCTGCCGAATCTCGCGGCGCTGGCCGCGATCGCCCGGCAGGGACATCCCGGCTTGCGGGCGTCCGCGATCGAGGAGATCCGGTGGGGCAACCGTTACTTCCACGCGATGCTGGCGCCCGACGGCCAGCTCTGGGAGGACCTCGCCGGCGGCACGTTCAAGGCCGGCCTGGAGATGAAGCGGGACTGGTGGTTTGAGAACCACCCGGGCTGCAACGCCGACAACGCCGGAGGCCGCTATACTGACAACATCCCGGGCTCCGGCGACGAGCGCATCATCCGAACCACCTACAATCCGGCGGTGCAGTTCTTGTTTGTTCGCACGCAATGCCAGGTGGCCGGCCTGCTCGACCCCGCGGAGGCAGCCCGCTGCCGCGAAATGGCCGCGGAGGCCTGGCGCCACGGGAGGGCGCGCGGGCACGATCGCCGCACGTTGTTCGTGGCGGAGGAGTTTTGGGCCGCGCTCGAGGTCCGGGCCCTCGGGGTCGCGGCGGTAAGCGAGGCGGAGCTCCGTGCCCTCGCGGCGGAATTGCTCGACCGGCAGGATCCCGGCGGCGACGGCTTGCAGGGCTACTTCATGGAGAAGGACGGGCGCGACGGGTTTCGCTGCATTGCGCTCTCCTGCGAGCCGGCTCTTGCCCTCCTCCGCCTGGTCGAATTCGCGCCAACGGGCCTCGCGGAGGTGGTGGCCCGGGCGCAGGCCGCGATCCTCCGCTACCTCGACGGTTACCTGCTCGCGGACGCCGCCAGCAATCCGTTCGGCATTGGTCCGTATGGCGTCTACCTGCACCGGCCGTCGCCGGACTTGCAGACCTTCCGCGACGCGGGCCGCGGCCGGGGCGTGCGCACGTTCCTGCATCCTTTCAACCCGCAGCAGATCGTGCACGGGACGGGCGGTGTGGTCATGCACCAGGCCGCGCTCTGCGCGAAAGCCGGACGCCTCCTGCAGCGCCCCGACTGGCTCGCGGCCGCCGAGCGCATGCTCCAGTGGACGCTCGGCCACAATCCGGAGGGCCTGTGCCTGCACACGGGCGTCGGCTATCGGCACCCGACCCCGTATCCGCCTACGTCACCAGCTCCCCGAAGCGATCTGCGTTCGGCCACATCGGGCGGCCGGACGACACGCCGTACCAGGAAACATCGCCATTGATTGAGTGGAGCACCCAGGAAATCTGGGACATCCCCCACGCCCACATGACCGAGGCTGTACTGTGTTTCTGACCGGTCTCGGCGTGTTGTCCTGTCCGACCAACTCCGCCGCCATTTCCGGCCCATCAACCCTCCCCTACGTCCCCATGAACCAGCACCCAACCTCCCGCCGGGAATTTTTGGTCGAGTCGGCCGTGCTCGCCTCCGGCGCGGTGCTCTCCCCCGCCCTGCGCGCTTCGGACGCTTCTCCGGCGAAGAGCGCCTACGCCCGCCCGGAAGCGGTGATCGATTTCCCCGACGACTTTTTGTTCGGGGTGGCCTCGGCCGCTTATCAAATCGAAGGAGCCTGGAATGCCGAGGGCAAAGGCGAGTCGATCTGGGACCGGTGGAGCCATGAAGGCCGTGGCCGGGTCACGGGGGACGTGGTCGCCGACCATTACCACCGCTACCGCGACGACATCGGCCTCCTGAAGGAACTTGGCGTGAAGATCTACCGGTTTTCCATCGCGTGGACCCGGATTTTCCCCAACGGCCGGGGGCCGCTCAATCCCGCCGGCCTGGCATTCTACAAGGATCTCGTCCGGCGGCTGAAGGAGGCGGGCATCCAGCCCGCGGTGACACTCTATCACTGGGATCTGCCTCAGGCCCTGGAAGACGAGGGCGGCTGGACCAATCCGGACATGGCCGTGCATTTCGAGGCCTATGCCCGGCTGCTCTTTCACGAGCTGGGGGCCGACGTTTCCCACTGGATCACCTTCAACGAACCGTGGGTGACGGCCTTCTGCGGTTACTGGTTGGGCAGCAAGGCACCTGGGAAAAAGGACTTCAACTCGGCGTTGGGGGCCATCCACACCATTCTGCGTTCCCATGGACGGGCGGTGACGGCCTTCCGGGAAATGGAATGCCCGGGCCGGATCGGCATCACCCTCGACTTGTTCTTGGGACTGCCAGCGACCCAGAGCCCCGCCGACCAGCGCGCGGCGGAAATGATCAACCAGTCGCATCATGGCTGGTTTGCCGATCCAATCTTCAAGGGCGCATATCCCGGGCTGGTCGCCGACCAGTACCGCCAGCACGGGTATGCGGTACCCGAGATGACGGCAGCTGATCGCGATCTCATCCAACAACCCATCGATTTCCTCGGGCTCAACTATTATAACAGCGATACCTGGCGCTACGACCCGAAAGGCTGGGCCCCTTATGACGCCACCCGGGTGGAGCCGGAAGAAACGCTGCTATTGAATCCAGACTGGCGCCCGGATGGTTTGGCCCTGCTGCTCAAGCGCCTGCATCGCGACTATGCCGGGACGACCATCATCATCACGGAAAACGGACTGGAATCGGCTGACTACGTGAATCACCGCGGGGAGGTCAATGATGACGCCCGGATTGAATATATCTACCGGCATCTCGCTGCCTGCCGCCAGGCCATGGATGCTGGCGTCAAGCTCAAGGGTTACATGGTCTGGTCATTCATGGACGATTACGAATGGGGCGAATTTGGCCGGATGGGGCTGGTTCATGTCAATTTCAAGACCCTCGAGCGGACCATCAAGCGCAGCGGCACCTGGTATCGCGACGGTATCGCCCGCCACCGCTTTGCCCTTCCCTGATGGCATCCTCATCCAAGTCCGGCCAAAACGCCGCCTGACCTAGCTCCACCATGACAACATCACTGAAGGCCGCCGCCAGTTCCTGTCTTTGTCTCAGTCTCGGCCAGATCCTGAGCCCGGCCGCTCAATCGCCGACCTCCCGGCCCGTCCTGTTGAGAGGTGATGCCGCCGGCAGCCCCGCCTCCGTTCAGCGAGTATCCCCGTTGGAATACCTGACCGTCCTGACCCCGGCTGGAACCACCGTGGAAGTGAAAGATGGCGCGGGCCGAATCTACCTAGAGGCGCACTCCACCGGCCACGTGAGCTTCCAGGCCGGAGGCGCCCTGGGTGAACAACAGGTGCTGCTGCGCGACGCCGGCGGAGCCGAGACCGGCCGTCTGACGTTCGTCCTCGAGGCCGAGACCTCCATCGACGATGGCGGGCGGTTCCGGGACATGTTCACGCTTTTTCGACAAGGCATGCAGGTGGATTTTCCAACCGGAGTCGGCCGCATCGACTGGAACAACCGGACTTACCATTTCTTCGAGTCCTGGGGCCTGGATCATTTCCACA
>CAVRNM010000197.1:0-6275 GCA_963722225.1 uncultured Verrucomicrobiae bacterium | reverse complement strand
GACCGGCGGCGGCGGCGGGGCGAGCGGGGGCGGCACGACCGGCGGCGGCGAAACTCGCGCCAGCGGCGGAGTCGAGACCGGCGCCGGCCGGCTGACCGGGTGCGGGGCGAGGGGGGGCGGCTCTGGACCGAAGGCGACACGCGCATTATCGGCATGGGCGCGGGGCGCGGGGCCGGAAACACCACCGGCGGCCGGCTGGCCTTGGCCAGTTCCTCCTTTTCGCGCGCAATGTCCTGCGCGGAGCGGACAAACACTCCAGCGGGCATCCGGGTCATGAAAGCCGGGGGCTTTTCCGCTTCGCCGTGAACGGGTCCGGCCGGCCCCTGGCCTCCCGCAGTTTCTCCGGCGGCAACCGCCGCCTCGCCCGGCGCGGCCTCAGCCGGCTTTTTCGCGAGCTCCTGCTCCAACGCTTCAGCCGTGATCTTGTCGATGGTGCTGGAGACCGTTTTGACGGGATAGTCCCGCGCTTTCAACAAGGCCATGAGGTCCTTGTTGTCCATGCCAAGTTTCTTGGCGAGTTCGTGGAGGCGGATACTCATCAGGGACGATGGAGGACGTGCGAGGTCAGAGGTTCTAGAAATTTTTTCGCTACTTTTGGATGCCAGCGTGGGACGCGACCTTCTTGAGGATGTCGTCGGCCTCCTCGGCGGTAAAGCCCGCCTCCACCAAGTCGCCGGATTCTACCCCGTCAAACAGCTCGACCGAGGCGAAACCCGCGGCAACGAGACGCTGGGCGACGGCCTCTTCAATCCCGGGGATCTTGGCGAGGCCGGAGGCGGCCAGGCCTTTTTTCTGCTCCAGCGTCGTGGGGACCGTCTGCAGCTTCATGATGTCAATCTTCCATCCGATGAGACGCGAAGTCAGGCGGGCGTTCTGGCCTTTCTTGCCGATCGCAATGGCCAGATCCTCCTCCGATACCACAATGCCCACCCGGCGGTTTTTCTCATCGATCACGATGTTGCGCAGCACGGCCGGTTTGAGCGCTTCGGCGACCATCTCGCGGGGATCGGAGAAATAACGGACGATGTCGATCTTCTCGCCGCCGAGCTCGCGGACGATCGATTTCACCCGGGCGCCCCGGGCACCCACGCAGGCTCCCACCGGATCCACTTTGGGATCGGCGGTAGATACGGCAATCTTGGTCCGGTATCCCGGTTCGCGGGCAAAGGCCTCGATCTTGACCGTTCCATCGGCAATTTCGGTGACCTCGAGTTCGAACAGGCGGCGGACAAATTTCGGGCTGGCCCTGGTCAGAATAAGTTCGGGACCGCGGCTGGAATTCTCAATCTCCAGCAACAGGCACCGGATGCGCTCGCCGGGGGCGTAATCCTCCCCCGGCACCTGCTCCTTGCCGGGCATCATGGCTTCGGCCTTGCCCAGATCGACAAACAGGTCGCTGCGCTCGCGGCGGCGCACAATTCCGGTGACGATGTCTCCGACGCGATCTTTGAAATCGTCGTAGATCCGCTCCTTTTCAAACTGGCGCAGCTTCTGCATGATCGCCTGCCGGGCGGTCTGGGCGGCTATCCGGCCGAGATACGATGGATCGACTTCTTTTTCCAGCACATCGCCGAGCTGGGCGCCCGGCTTCAAGACCAGCGCCTTCTCCAGATGAATCTCGGTCTTGGGATTGCTGATGGAATCGACGACTTTGAGCAAGGTCCACGCATGGAGTTGACCATTCTTGGGGTTGATCTCTATCTTCAGCTCCTGGCCGGAGTTAACGCCTTTTTGGGCCGCCGTCTTGATGGCGTTGACAATCGCGGCGATCATGTCGTTGCGACCGATCCCCTTTTCCTTCTCCATGTATTCGAGGACGGAAAGGATTTCGCTGCTCATATGGATTGATTTGTGGAAAAAAAAAGCGGGCCAAAGGCCCACTTCTTACAAAGTGAACTTGAATTAGGTCAAGGGTGTTGCTGGCGACAATTGATGTCAAGTCCCAGCCCGGTGACTCCAACGATCCGGGTCCGCCGCCCCCTGGCAGCCTGCCTGTCAGTTCGTTCCCATCAACGACGCGACGCTGTCTTCGCGGCCGCGAGCGCCAGCCCTTCGACTCCGCTAGGAGGCTGTCGGACTTCCGTCCGGCCAGCCTCCTACTGGCAAAACCGCCCAATCCAACCCGGGGAAACGGGCACTATCTCGGCGATCGTTACACGAATTGGAGTCAGATTGGATTCTGGAGCACATTCCCTGCTCAATGAAAGGGGCGGTTTTGCTTTTAGCAGCCTGAAGGGCTGGAAGCCCGACAGGCTGCTAGCCCGGATGTTTCCTAGCGCGGCAGAGCCGCAACCAAAGGTAGCGCCAGTCTGCGACCGGCGATCGCCAGTCGCAGACCGGCGCTACATGGCTGTCCGGTTTTTGTGAAGGGCATGGACCGAGATGCGCAAACCCGGCAAGCCCCAAAGTCTTTGTTTTTAGTGCGTAAATATGGGCAGCCAGCTTGCTGGCGGCCTTCGGGTGCTGGCATGTCTATTATGATGATTATGAATAGCTTCCGTAACAAATAAAGAAGCATAAACCGCCCGGTCCCTTCAATCGCGTTTTGACATCGCCCATCCGTCCCCTACTGTGCCCGGCTGCTGCAATGCAACAGCTTCATGCGTATTGGCGGATGACTTATATCGAAGCGCCAAAACCGTCTCCCGACGGCCGGCTCTTCACCGAACTTCCGGATCAAGGGGACGACCGCGCCGCCCTCATCATCCATCGCAGCCGCCTGTCGTATCTGGTTTTGAACCGCTTTCCCTATAATCCCGGCCATCTGCTGGCAGTCCCGTTCCGGGCGGTGGCGGAGCCGGGCGACCTGACGCCCGCGGAACGCGCGGACCTGATGGAAATCATCGTGGTCGGGCAGCAGGTGTTGCGCGCGGCAGTCAATCCCGACGGATTCAACATCGGTTTCAACCTGGGCTCGGCGGCCGGCGGGAGTATCGCACACCTGCACGCCCATATTGTGCCGCGCTGGACCGGGGATACGAATTTCATGCCCGTCATCGGCCAGACGCGAGTTCTGCCCCAAGCCCTCGAATCGACCTATGATCGGCTGGTGGCGATCCTGCCCGGAGTCCTGGCGGGGAAAAGCCGGCCCCCGAGACGCCGTCCGAAATCAAAGCGACCGGATCGGAAAACCCGCTGAATCGTCGCGGCTTCCACCGGCGCTCGCTCTGAGCATTCCATCGTGCCTTCCAAAACCCTTTACTATCAGAATCCCCGTTACCTGCATCAGCTCTACTGCGGCCGCGACGACAACCTGCTCACGGTCGAACAAGCCTTCAATGTGAAACTTGCCACCCGCGAAGACTGGTTGAAGATCGACGGCTCCGACACCGACATTGCGCGCGTGGAGGATTTCTTCACGTTCCTGAGCGAAGGGCGCCAGCAGGGATTGACCGTGCGGAACCAGGAATTCGGCCAGCTTCTGGAGGGCTTCGCCCGCGGTGACGGTCCGCAGATCCGCAAGCTCTACTCGGAACCGCTGGTCATCGCCACCAACCGGAAGAGCATCGTGCCCAAGACGGTCGGGCAGAAGCTCTACCTGCAATCGATCCAGAAGAACCCCGTGGTCTTCGGCATCGGGCCCGCGGGCACCGGCAAGACCTATCTGGCGGTGGCGGCCGCGATTTCCGCCCTGCTTAAGAATCAAGTGCAGCGCATCATCCTCACCCGGCCCGCGGTCGAAGCCGGCGAGGCGCTGGGCTTTCTCCCCGGGGACCTGCGCGAAAAGATCCTTCCCTACCTCCGGCCGCTTTATGACGCGATGAACGACATGCTCGCGGCTGAGGATGTGGCCCGGCTCGTCGAAAAGGGCACGATCGAGATCGCCCCGCTCGCCTACATGCGCGGCCGCACGCTGTCCAACGCCTTCATCATCCTCGACGAGGCGCAAAACACGACGCCCGAGCAAATGATGATGTTTCTCACCCGCCTGGGCGACGATTCCCGGATGGTCGTGACCGGAGACATCACGCAGATCGACCTTCCCCGGTCCAAGCAGTCCGGCCTGCTCCAGGTCAGGCATATCCTGAGCGGCATCAGCGGGATCGATTTCCATTTTTTCACGGGCGCCGATGTCGTCCGCCACCCCCTGGTGCAGAAAATCATCGAGGCCTACGAACATTTCCGGCATCCCATCACGGCCGACAGCGACGGCGAGGAGGACCGGGGCTAGCCCCGGTTGCCGCCGCTCCGTTGCGACCGTCCTCCCCCCTTCCCCGCAATCCCCCCATGGCCTTTCTCCAGAGACTCCGGCTGCTCCGTGGCGGCGCTCCGCTTCGCAAGCGCCGCAAAACCGTGCATACGTCCCTCGCCGCGACGTACCTGCGGCAAAGCCAGTCGGTGGGCTTCCTCATTTTCGTGGTCACGGTGGCGGCGATCGTCCTCATCAGTTTCGTCGGAGTCTCGTCGGCCACCCTGCCGGTGCTGCCCAACCAGCTCGCGATGGTCCGCATCGTCGCGGGCGCGCCGTTCAGCTACGAGAGCAAGCTCAAGACCGAGCTGGGCCGGGCGCAGCTCCGGAACCGCGTGCCGCCGGTTTTTCAGCTGGAATCGGGCCCGTTGCAGCAGTTTGAGGGCAATTTGCGGGACCTGCTCGCCGCCCTGGAACGGCTGGATCACGATTTCCCCGCCGGGGAAACCTCCGGCCTGCAGGGCGCTTTCTCGCCCTCCGCGCGGCGCGCCGCCGCCCTCGAGGGCACCGTCGAATCCTTCAATGCCAAGGGCCCTTACCGGGTGGCGGTGGATGATGTGGCCGCGCTGCTCGCGCTCGGCGACGTCAAGACGCGATTCACCATCACCGAAAACGGTCTGGCGGCGCTGCGCGAAATCTACCGCGAAGGCGTGTATGACAGCGGCAGCAACTTCACGCCGCGCACGGCCGACAGCGTCGCGCTGTTCCGCATCCGGCGCCCCACCGGCGAAGTCGCCCAGGTGCGCGTGCAATCGATGGAGGAGGCGCTCACGTTCCTGCGCATCAACCTCGCCGCCGAGGGCGTCAGCCGCGAGGGCACGCTCGCTTTGTTCCGCCTCTTCCGCAACGGAGTGACGCCGAATCTGATTTTCGACCAGGTCGCCACCGAGCGGCTGCAGCAGCAGGCGATGGCGGACCTCCGGCCGGAGATTGTCACCGTCGAGCGCGGCCAGACCATCATCGAACCCGGCACGCGGGTCACCCCCGAGCAGTATGAGATGCTGGTCGCCCACCGCGACTTCCTCCTGCACAACGGCGATGTCGCCCGCAACGAGGGGCTGCAGCTCTTCGGCCGCATCCTGCTGGTGCTCGCCATGGTCATGGCCTCGGTGTTCTACATCCGGCTGGAGGACCCCGAGACCATGCACAACAACGGGCGCCTGGCCCTCCTGGCCCTCGTGGTCATCCTGAATCTCGCGCTGGTCCGCGCCACCTATTGGATCGGCGATCTGCCGTATTTCATGGAGAACACCGAGGCGGCCTCGCTGCTGCCCTACGTCGCGCCGACCGCCCTGGCGCCGCTCGTCGTCGCCATCCTGATCGACGCCGGATCCGCGATTTTCATGGCGCTGCTGATCTCGATCTTCACCGGGGTTATTTATGGCAACCGGCTCGACCTCCTCGTCATCACCTTCCTCGCCTCGATGATCGGCATCTTCGCCTGCCGCGCCATCCGGCAACGCAGCCGCGTCGTGCGCGCCGCCGGGCTGGGCGGCCTCAGCGTCGCCTGCTTTGCCCTGCTGATCGGCATCGCAGATCAACTGCCCGCCGTGATGGTTGTCCGCGAGATGATCGCCGGCGTGGCCACGGGCCTGCTCACCGGCGTGGCGGTGGCCGGACTGCTCCCGGTGTTCGAGACCCTGTTCAAACGGACGACCGACATCACCCTGCTGGAACTGACGGACTACAACCACCCCCTGCTGCACCGCATGCAGATGGAAACGCCCGGCACCTACCATCACAGCCTGGTCGTGGCCAACCTGGCGGAAAACGCCGCGAACGCGATCGGCGCCAATCCGCTGCTGTGCCGCGTCTGCTCCCTCTTCCACGACATCGGCAAGATGTCGAAGCCGGAGTATTTCTCCGAAAACCAGCGGGACGGCGTGAATCCGCACAATGACCGCAATCCGTCGTTCTCCGCGCTCATCATCAAGAGCCATGTCAAGGACGGCGTCGACCTCGCGCTCAAGCACAAGCTGCCCAAGTCCATCGTTGACGTGATCCAGCAGCACCACGGCACGACCTTGATCCAGTCCTTCTACCAGCGCGCCCGCAGCCACGAAATCCGCCCGGCGGCCGCCCCGAC
>CAVRNM010000196.1:0-7662 GCA_963722225.1 uncultured Verrucomicrobiae bacterium | reverse complement strand
CCGCTGTTCGGTTGCAGGCTGATTTCTCTCACGCCGGTTTCCGATTCAATCTCATAAAAATACTGCTGGTTGCGCGCGCGCTCCGAGCCTTGCACCAACCGGGACTCCAATTCCTTCGTCGCCGCCGTCAGTGAGGAGTATTGCGCGACGAGATCATTGGCATTGTGGACGTCGCCCTGGATTTTCGCGCCCTGCGCTTCCACGCTCCTGAGCTGGTCACTCAGATCGCCCGCGCGACTGTTCCGCACCACATATCCGGCGATGGCAATCACGCTCAGCAACCCGCAGGCGACTCCGATCGGATACCGCTTCAAAAAGCCCACCGCATCTTTCAGGGTCAGCGTCATGGTTTCTTTTTCGCGTCTCCTTTAAATCGCATGAACAAGTCAAAGGTGACGCGCCCAGACGACTGGTTGCGCTTCACGTCCTGTTTCACATCCTTGGTCTCGACGATGCCCTTGAAATAGCTGTCGTGCTGGAGCAGGTCGACGTACGAGGTCGTACGACCGGTCGCCTCCACTGGCGTGCCGGCAGCAGTGCCGCGAAGGTCGACCCCGTTTTCGCGGATGTCGACGGCATCGATCACCAGATCGGCGGGCAACGATTTCCCGAGATGGACCAGAAACTGAGAAAGCACGAGGCGCTGCTGGAGAAAGGCGTCCAATTCGCGGATCTTCTTCTCTTCCACGACGAATTTCTTCGACAGCGCGGCGGCCTCGACGGCGCCTTTCTGGTTCTTGGCGATCTGGAACTGCCAGTCGGTGATCTGGCGATCCAGGGCTCTGATGCGATATTCCTGGTACCACAGAGCAAGCCCAAGGCACAGCACGACCGTGATGGCGGTAAAATTGACGAAGAAATCCGTCCGCACCACCTTCGTGTCCGGCAACCGTTCACGATTGCGGAAATTCGGATGCCAGGCGGAAATCAGCCTGGCCTGCGTTTGTTCACTTTTTCGCCGCAGGAACTGCATCGTAATAGGTCATCTGGCCAAACACCGCCAGCCATCTCGCGTCCATCCCAGACGGATCGGCCGAACTGGCAAAACCGATCTCCCGCGATTTCAGCCAAGCCGCGAAATCCAGCTTGAGCGACTCCACTCCCAGCTCCTTCGCGATCGAACCGCCGAGCCAGGCCAGTTTCGGCGGCATCTGCGTGCCCAGCACCTGACCGATCGACTGGCCCGTCTGCACTTCGTAAAAACCAACCAGCGCCTGCAGCTCCTTCAGGAGCTTCCTCGTCAGCGTGCCGCCCATGTTCGTAAAATCAAAGGTGTTTGAATAGAAGAGCCGCCGGGCCGATTCATCGTCCTTCAAGTTCAACTCCTTCTGGACAACCGAGATCATGGCCTCGAATCCGTAAGGGATGGATCGGCTGATCTCGAGACCGCCCGCGCCAATCACGAAAGCCTGCGTGCTGTCGGCGTCCATTTCCAGCATCAGCGTGGGGGATTTCAGCTGCGCGAACACGTGGTAGTTCATCAACGCGCCCAAGGCCACCAGCGTGCCGAGTTCCAGCCGCTCGGGAAACACGCCCAATGCCAGCAGTCTCTCCTGGGCCTCCAGGAGTTCGTCGTTCGGACCACCGGTGAAAATCACTTCCTTCTGGGTCGTCACCTTCCCGGTATCGTAGTCGGTGCCGTCCGCCGCATTGAGCACCGCGAGGGTGCATTTCCCCTCTTCCAGGTGGAACTGCTGCAGGCAGATCTCCTGAAAATAATCCGGCTCCTTGATGCGCTTCAGATCGAGGCTCACCCGCCGCACCAGCCGGTGGCGGGGATAGATTCCGCAGCGCGCATGCAAGTAGCTGCCTCGCTTCTTGCCCTGCAGTTCCTTCAGCGCGCGCTGCACGGCCGCCTCATCTGAAACCGGGACCTCCCGCATTTCCTCCACCACCATCGGAGCATCGGGCGATGAAGTACGCGCCAGCAGCACCGCCTCTCCATTGATGTCGATGAAGAATCCTTTCGTTTTCTTTGAGAAGGACAACATGCGGGGGACGAATTGGAATCTGGCGGTGGGAAGGGTGACTGATCTTGGGGCAATTACCATCGGCCAGCTCCAAAATCTACGACCGGCGAAGTTATTGCTACATGATCACAGAAGCATCGCAGTTTCTATAATGAACCTTTCCCATGACAAGACCAAATCGGTCCCGGCCGGTTTAGGCGAGGGTCATTTACCTATTCTTAATACTCCCGAAACAACAGCGACGCCAGGCCGGGTTGAGATGAAGCCGAGTGGTGACCTGGCGCGTCAAACCTCGCGCCGCCGAGGAGAATCTGGACTTTGCAGAGGAGACGCGAACAGACCGATCGCACAGAAAAACACCCTGACGCTGATCGTCTTGACCCGGCGTCAGTGCAACGGCGGCGCAACAGCGCAAACCGTTTGCCGCAACCTTAACCTCACCGAGCCCCGCCGGCCGCGCTGAAGGCGGCAATCCGGCGCCGGCGAACTCGACAATGTCAATGCGCTAAACTTTTCCTACGATGAAAATACCCGGAGGAAGCGCGGCGCGGCCGGCCAAGCGCTGAACCTCCAGGGGTGGAACGAAGTGAGCGCAAGCGAAGGGCGGGCCCGTCTCAGCACCCCGGCGCCGGCCCAGGCGGGGTCGCGGCGAGCTGGTCTTCGCGTCACCAATTTGTCACTACGGAAGCGGAGCGCTTCTCGTGGTCCGATCGGCTGGGGCCGGCGATCCCGCGTTCGAGGTCATCCGACCGGCCCGCGCCATCGAGGACCGGCGGCTGGCCCGGATCTCGGGCCGAACTTCAGTATCCGTCCGTCCGGCGACCTCCTATACATGAGCCATGCGACAGGGTAATCTGTCGCAATGGCGAGCATTACGACGGAACTAATCGAGACGGGAGCGAAGCGGGACGGACGCGGGCGGCGGATTGCGACTCCGGCGGAACGGGTGGCGCTGATCGCGCAGTATCGCGACAGCGTCTGACGCAGCGGGTCTTCGCCGAGCGGGAGGGAATCAAGTTCAGCACGTTCACTGCCTGGCTGCGGGGCCGGCGGTTGGCGGCCAGGCCCGGGCGGAAGGTCCACTTCACGGAGGTGCCGATGATGACGCCGCCGGTCATGGGCGGCCTGGCGGTACAACTGCCGGACGGGGTAGTCGTACGCGGGTCAATCGTCAGCGAGGTCGCCGCACTGGTTCAAGCGCTGAGGAACTGAAACCATGCTCACGTTCCCCTCGGCGTTGCGGATCTTCCTGGCGGTGGAGCCGGTGGACATGCGCCAGCAGTTCAACGGGCTGTGGGCTGCGGCCGAGCAGAAGCTCCAAGAGAACCCCCGGTCGGGCGCGGTGTTCGTGTTCACCCACAAGGACCGCAACCGGCTCAAGATGCTCTACTGGGACGGGACGGGCGTGTGGGTGTTCGCCAAACGGCTGGAGAAGGGCCGCTTCAGCTGGCCGGTGGGCAGCGACGCCACCAAGCTCTCGCTGACGCCCCCGGCCCTGACGATGCTGCTCTCGGGCATCGATCTGAAGGACGGCTGCCAGAAAGCATGGTACGAGCGATGAAAAAATGCCGTGACCGCGAAGAAAAAGCTTGCGGGCGGTCCATGAGTATCCATCCTATGGATACTCCGCATGCCGCCCGCCGAACACCTCTATGCCGAAACCCTCGCCCTGAAGACGGAGGTGGCGGAGGTGCGCGAGGAGAACGCGCAGCTGCGGGTGCAGATCGCCTGGCTGAAGAACCGGCTCTTCGGCCCCGGCCAGGGCGAAAAACAGGACCGGGCGCAGTTGCTGCTGCACTTGGCGGAACTGGAGAAGCTGCTGGCACCCAAGCCCGAGCCGCGCCCGGTAATCGCGCACGCGCGCGCCCGGCCCGAACCCCGCCCGCTCCCCGAGCAACTCTTTGCCAAACTGCCGGTCAAGGAGACCATCGAGATCATCCCCGAAGCAGTGCAGAAGGACCCGGAGCTTTACGAAAAAGTCGGTGAGGAACGCACCTTCGAGGTGGATGTGACGCCCCCGAAACTGTTCAAGCGAGAGATCGTCCGACCGAAGTTCCGGCACCGCCTGGACCGAGCCCGGCCGTTGACGCTGGCCCCGGCACCGCCTCGGCCAGCCCCGGGCGGGTACGCTTCGGCGGGGTTGATCGCGTGGATCCTGCTGGCCAAATACGTCGACCATCAGCCGCTCTACCGGCAGGAGAAGCAATCGGCGCGTTGGGGCGCCACGATCAGCCGCCAGACGATGTGCGAATGGGTGGCCCTGGGCGCGATCTGGCTGGAAAGCATCTACCGGCAGATGCCGCAGGAACTGCTGGCGGGGCACTACCTGCAAGTCGACGAGACCCCGGTGCGGTGCCAGGATCCCGATGTGCCCGGCAAGACTGTTCAAGGCTGGCTGTGGGTCATCAGCCGCCCCGGCGGCGACGTGGTCTTCGAGTGGCGCATGAGTCGCCGGCACGATGAGGTGTCGACGCTGCTGGCCGGCTTTCAAGGGCTGCTTCAATCGGATGGCTATGAAGCCTATGCCCGCTTTGTCGCCCAGCGCGAAGGCCTCGTGCATCTGGGATGCTGGGCACATGCTCGCCGACACTTCCACGAAGCGCTCGCCGACGCTCCGGTCCGCGCCGGCTTCATCCTGCGCCTGATCGGCCACTTGTACGGCATGGAGAAACAGTGGGACGAGGACGGCATCGTCGAACCGGCGCAACGGGCGCACCTGCGCCGACGCGACTTCGCGATGACGCTCAGTCTGCTCAAACGCACGGCCACGCACCTGGTGAGCCGGGTGCTGCCCCGCTCGCTTCTGGGGCAGGCCTGCGCCTACTTGCTGCGGCACTGGGAGGTGCTGGTCGCGCACTGCGATCACGGGCAAAGCCGCCTCGACACGAACCTGGTGGAAAACGCCATCCGGCCCTCGGCGCTGGGCAAGAAAAACTGGCTGTTCATCGGCCACCCCGAGGCGGGGCAGCGCTCGGCCATCATCTACTCGATCGTCGGCTCCTGCCAGCGCCACGGCTTGGATCCGTTTGCTTACCTTAAGGACGTGCTCAGCCGCCTGCCGGCGATGACCAACCAAGACGACCTTGCCGCCCTCACCCCTGCTCGCTGGAAGCCGGTGTCGTAATCTGTCGGCCCGCCCCGTCGTAATGCTCGCCATTGCGACAGATTACCCTGTCGCATGGCTCATGTATAGGAGGTCGCCGGACGGACGGATACGCCTATGCTCCGAAGGCTTTGCGAAGGAGGGCGATCCCGCGCCCCATTCGATGGCATCGGTTGCGGCTTGATCAATTCGCCTCGCACACGCTCCGGACAGTCTCCACCAGGCTCTCCACGGTGAAGGGTTTCTGGATGAAATGCACCCCATCATCGAGCACGCCGTTGTCGGCGATCACATCGGCAGTGTAGCCCGAGATGAACAGACATTTCAATTGCGGACGGCCGGCGCGAAGCCGGTCGCGCAGCTCCTTCCCGTTCATCCCCGGCATCACCACGTCGGTAATCAGGAGATGGAGCGTTCCGGCATGCTGCGCCGCCAGGGTCAGCGCGGCCCGCGGCGTGGACACGGCCAGTACCGTGTAGCCGTGTCGTTGCAGAATCCGCCGACCGAGGTTCAGAATCTGTTCCTCGTCTTCCACCAACAGCACGGTCTCGCTGCCGTGCAGCGACCGGCGGACAGATTCCTGCGTCTCTGCCGCAGATTCGGCGCTGGTGCGTGGCAGGTAAATCTGGAAGGTTGTCCCCTTGCCCGGCGCGCTCTCCACATTGATCACGCCCTGGTTCTGGATAACGGTCCCAAACACGGTGGCCAGGCCAAGCCCCGTCCCTTTCCCCAATTCTTTTGTCGTAAAAAAAGGCTCGAACAGGTGGGCGCGTGTCGCCGCATCCATGCCCTGACCGTTGTCGCTCACGGCCAGCAACACGTAGTCGCCGGGCACGCACTCGGGATGGTTCTGGGCGTCGGTGGACTTTAGCGTCACGTTGCCTGTCTCGATGGTGACCTGGCCGACGCCGGCAATGGCGTCGCGCGCGTTGACGCACAAATTGGCCAGGATTTGGTCAATCTGACTGGGGTCCATTCTCACCGGCCAGAGGTCGGCGGCCGGCATCCAGGCCAGTTGAATATCCTCGCCGATCAGTCGGCGAAGCATTCTGAGCATGCCGCCGACCGTGTCGTTGAGATCGAGCACCTTCGGCTGAATGGTCTGCTTGCGGGCAAACGCGAGGAGCTGGCGGGTCAACTCGGCGGATCGCTGGGCCGATTTTTGAATCTCTTCCAGATTCTCGCGCACCGGGGTTCCCGGCGGAGAATAGTCCAGCGCCAGGGCCACATTGCCCAGGATGGCCTGGAGCATGTTGTTGAAGTCGTGCGCCACCCCGCCCGCCAACCGGCCCACCGATTCCATCTTCTGGGCCTGGGCCAGCTGCCCCTGCAGCTTCGCCTTCTCCTCCTCTGCTCGCTCAAGGTCGGTGATGTCCATCCCAATGCCGCCCAGCCATGATTTTCCGTCCGGCCGCGGAATGGGAAATTTGACCGTGCGGTAGCTGCGGAGCTCGCCGCGGGTGGACAGGCGCTGGATGACAGCGCTGGTCTGACCCGAGGCCAGCACGGCCTCGTCGTCGCGCCGGATCTTCTCGCCGATATCGCCGGGCCAGATTTCGTCGTTGGTCTTGCCCAACCAATCCGGCACTGGAAGACCAAAACATTTTTCGAACGTTTCGTTCACGAAGAGAATCCGCCGGTGCTGATCCTTAAGGAAGGCGAAGCCCGGCAAGTGGCGCATGAACGAGGCGAAGCGTTCCTCGCCTTCCCGCAGCGCCGCCTCGGCCCGCTGGCGATCGGCGATCTCCCGTTTCAAATCCGCGTTCGTATTCGACAATTCGGCGGTGCGCTCGGCGACCCGGCTCTCCAGATCAGCGTTAAGCCGGCGATAGCGTTCCTCGCTCGCGGCCAGGGCCGCGGTCTTTTCCACCGTCTCCGCGACCTGCCGGCCAAGCTGGGTGTTGGTGGCATTGAGCGCCGCGGTGCGCTCGGCGACCAGGCGTTCGAGGCGCACCGTCTCGCGCCGCTCCAGGAAGGCGAAGAACCAGGCGACCAATACGACCAGGCCGGCGGCGGCGAGGATATAGATCACCCACGCCAGTCGCGTCCGGAACCAAGGCGGCCGCACGGTGAAGGCCAGGCGGGCTTCTGCTCCGGCGGTCCCGGCTGCGACCGGTTGCACATGAAAGACATAGCGGCCCTCCTTCAGGTGGTTGAACGACGCCGAGCCCACGTTGCCTGTCGACACCCATCGGTCGGTGGTGCCTTCGAGTCTCACTTCGAAGGAAACCGGCGGACCAAATGGGTTGGAAACTGCGGCGAATCGGACCACGAGTGAGTTGTCCGAGTAAGGGAGCGGGGGGAGGGCCGGACCCGGAGTAAACGGATGGTGGTGCTGCTGCCAGCTGCACAGAGGTGATTTCGGCGCGCAAAGGGATTTCCGGAGGGGGCGGCGGCCGGGGATCGAAGCGGAACAGATACTCGCAGGGCTTTGCATCCAGATCACGCCGTTCGACTCCATGATGAATTCGGTCGGTTCAAAACCGAGTGGCAGCGAACCCACGGACGGATGCTCCCCGGCTCTGAGGTCATCGACGAACGAGACACCACCTCGGCGGGCAAACCACAGGCGACCGGACGCGTCCCGCG